>NZ_JBJLSH010000001.1:0-210767 GCF_050871905.1 Kineococcus haloalkalitolerans | reverse complement strand
CCCCCCCCCCCCCCCCCCCCCCCCCCCCCCCCCCCCCCCCCCCCCCCCCCCCCCCCCCCCCCCCCCCCCCCCCCCCCCCCCCCCCCCCCCCCCCCCCCCCCCCCCCCCCCGCTGCCGTTCCCGGACGGCGTCAGGGCGTGTGCAGCTTGTCGACCGCGACGGTCAGCACGACCCGCCGCTGGTCCGTGCCGCCGAACCCCGGGTAGGGGCGCCCGATGTACTTGTGCGACAGCTCGTCGAGCTGCTCGCGCGCCCCGTCGGTGCTGGTCGCGACGACGCGGCCGCGCAGCGCCCACGAGCGCGAGGGGTTCGCCGGGTCGGCGATGCCGAGGGCGACGCGGCTGTCGCGGGCGACGTTGCGGGCCTTCTGGTGGGTCTCGACGGTGTTGACGAGGACGTGCTCGCCGTCGGTGCCCGCCCACGTCTGGCTGATCTGCGGGGAGCCGTCGGGCATGAGGGTGGTCACGAAGCAGATCGCCCGGTCGTTCAGGACGTCCAGGAGCGGCTGGGGCAGGGTCACGGTGGGTTTCCTCACGGGTGGTGTCGCTGGTCGGGGTGGCTGTAGAGCTGCTCGACGACGTCGCCGCCGGGCGCCGGTCCGGGCAGGTGCGCGTGCTGGAGACCGGCCAGGGCGATCGCGAGGGCGCGCCGCCACAGGTCGGGGGCGGTCGCGGCGGAGGCGTCCAGGACGCCGCCGACCATGACGTGGACCGCGACGAGGTCGGCGGGGACGACGCCGGCGGGCAGCTGCCCGGCGCGCACGGCCCGCGCGATGAGGTCGGTGACGAGGGGGGTCATCCGCTCGTGGGCGCGGTGGGCGATGGCCCGCGGGCCCCGCTGTCCGCGCAGGATCTGCCCGAGCGCCCGGTTCGCGGCCTCCCGCTCCAGCTGCCGCTCGAGGAAACCCGTCAGGCCCCGCCAGGCGTCCTCGTCGCGGGCGGCGTCCTCGGCCATCGCGCACACGGCGTCGACGTGCTCGGCGAACAGGGCGTCCACGAGGTCGTCGCGGTCGGGGAAGCGCCGGTAGACGGTGCCGGTGCCCGTGCCGGCGGCGGCGGCGATCTCCTCGTAGGAGACGTCGAGGCCGCGGCGCGCCATGAGGTCGGCGGCGGTCTCCAGCAGCAGCCGGCGGTTGCGCTCGGCGTCGCGGCGCAGGGGGCGGGCGGTGTCCGGCACGCGGTGAGCGTAACGAACTGGAGAGTTGGTTCTCAAGTTGAATCCCGTCTCCGTTTGTGGTCGGCTCCCGACACCGCCCCCACCACCCGGAGGAACGTCGTGACCCTCGCCCCCACCGCCCCCGACCTCGTCCAGCCCTTCACCGTCCACGTCCCGCAGGCCGACCTGGACGACCTCACCGACCGCCTGGCCCGCACGCGCTGGCCCGAGGCGGAGACCGCCCCCGGGCAGGGCCCGGCCCTGCACCGCCTGCGTGAACTCGTCGTGCACTGGACCGAGCGCTACGACTGGCGCCGCTGCGAGGCGGAGCTGAACTCCCTCGGCTCCTCCCGCACGGTGGTCGACGGGCTGGGGATCCACCTCCTGCACGTGCGCTCGCCCGAACCCGCCGCCCGCCCCCTGCTGCTGTGCCACGGCTGGCCCGGGTCCGTCCTGGAGTTCCGGAAGCTCATCGGCCCGCTGACCGACCCCGTCGCCCACGGCGGCCGCGCGGAGGACGCCTTCCACGTCGTCGTCCCCTCGATGCCCGGTTTCGGGTTCTCCGACAAGCCCACCGGACCCGGGTGGGGTGTCGCGCGGACCGCCGACGCGTGGATCGAACTCATGCGCCGCCTGGGCCACTCCGACTGGTTCGCCCAGGGCGGTGACTGGGGCGCCGCCGTCGTGGACGCCATCGGCCGGCGGCCGGGTTCCGGGTGCGCGGGGCTGCACGTCAACCTGCCCCTGGTGTTCCCGACGCCGGAGGAGGTGCGCGACGCCGACCCGGTGGAGCGGCGGATGGTCGAGCGCGCCCAGCGGTACGCGGCGGACCAGGACGCCTACGCCCGCGAGCAGGCCACCCGGCCGCAGACGATCGGCTACTCGCTCCTGGACTCCCCGGTCGGGCTGGCCGCGTGGATCCTCACGGTCTTCGACGACGTCGTCGACCACGACGGGGACCCGCTGGACGTCGTCGGCCGCGACGAGTTCCTGGACGACGTGATGATGCACTGGCTGCCCGGCACGGGCGCCTCCTCCGCGCGGCTGTACTGGGAGGCGCAGCGGGAACAGGCGGCCGGCGCTCAGGGGCCCGGTCCCACGCCCATCGGGTTCAGCGTCTTCCCCGGCGAGGCCGTCCAGGCGTCCCGGCGCTGGGTCGAGCGCCGCTACCGCACCGTCCTGCACCACGCGCTGCTCGAGCGCGGCGGCCACTTCGCCGCCATGGAGCAGCCCGACCTCCTCGTCGAGGAGGTCCGCACCACGTTCCGCGCGCTGCGCACCGCCTGAGGACGGACCGCGCCCCGCGGGTCGGGGCGCGGTCCGGGGCTCAGGCCCCCGGCGCGACGACCCGCACGACGCTCGCGTCGTCGGCGGCACCCATGCCGTGCGCGGCGCCCAGCCGGTACAGCTGCTCGGCGGCCGCGGCCACCGGCGTGGGCAGCCCGGCGCCCTTGGCGGCCGCCGTCACGATGCCCATGTCCTTGACGAAGATGTCCAGGCGGCTGAGCACCTCCGGGTCGCCGCCCTCCAGCGCCTCCAGCACGCGCGGGCCGCGGTTGGCGAGCATGAACGAGCCCGCCGCGCCCGTGGCCAGCGTGTCCAGCGTCGTGCGCGGGTCCAGGCCCAGCGCCCGCGCCAGGGCCAGCGCCTCCGCGGCGGCCGCGATGTGCACCCCGCACAGCAGCTGGTTCACGGTCTTGAACGCCTGCCCGTCGCCGGGCCGGTCGCCGATGACGCTCAGGGTGGAGGCCAGCTGCTCCAGGACGGGCGCCACGCGCTCGCGGGCGGCGGGCGTGCCGCCGACGACGATGAGCAGGTCGCCCTCCCCGGCGCGCACCGGGCCGCCGCTGAGGGGGGCGTCGACCAGGTCGACCCCGGTCTCGGCCAGCCGCTCGGCGACGGCGGTGACCTCCTCGATGCCGACGGTGCTCGTCATGAGGACGACCGCGCCGGGACGCAGCACCGCGGCGACGCCGTCCTCGCCGAACAGGGCCGCGCGCAGCTGCGCGCCGTCGCGCACGGCGAGCAGGACGGCGTCCACGCCCTCGGCGGCCGCCCGCGCGGAGGAGAACGGCGTGACGCCCGCGGCCTCGGCCAGGTCCAGGCGCTCGCGGGCGATGTCGAAGCCGTGGACGGGCAGGCGCTCGGCGAGGCGGCGGGCCATCGGCAGGCCCATCGCGCCCAGGCCGAGGACGGCGACGGTCGGGGAGGGGGTCTCGCTCACGGTGGTCTCCAGGGTCAGCGGGCGGTGAGGGCCGGGTCGGCGAGGGTGTCGACGACGGCGGCCAGCGAGGCGTCGTCGCCGACGTTGCCCGCGAAGACGACGTAGGGGATCCCGGCGGCGGGGCCGTCGACGGGCTCCCACAGCGAGACGATGCCCGGCAGCATCGGCCCGCGGACGACGGCGTGCCGGATCCCGAGGCCGTGGGCGGCGACGTCGCTGGAGGTGATGCCGCCCTTGGCGACGACGAAGCGCGGCGGGCGGGCGGCCAGGACGCGCTGGACGACCTCGACGACGGCGGCGGACACCCGGCGGGCGATCTCCAGGCTGGCGGCCGGGTCGTCGGTGCGCTGCAGGACCCGGCTGGTGGAGACGACGACGTCGCCCTCGGCGAGCAGGCGCACGGTCTCCTCGACGACCTCGCCCAGGTGGTCGGCGGCGCGGTCGGCGGCCAGGACCTGCGGGACGTCGACGACGACGGAGCGCGCCTGCGGGCGCTCGCCCTGCAGCCGCTCCAGCTGGCGGGTGGTGAGCGCGACGTGGGAGCCGACGACGACGAGGCCGCCGCCGGGGGCGCCGCCGCCGGGCCCGAAGACCTCCTGCGCGCTCAGCGGCGCGCGCACGTCGAGGCCGGCGCGGGCGCGCACGAACGGCGGCCCGACGCGGTGCAGCAGCTCCTTGCCGCGCGCCTCGGCCTCCAGCAGCCCCAGCGACAGGGCGCGCAGGTCGTCCTCGGTGACGGCGTCGGCGACCACGGGGGTGGCGTCGGTGACCGCGGCGAGGGCGTCGGCGACGGCGCGGGCGCCGGAGCGGATCGTCGTCAGGTCCAGGACGACGACGTCGTCGCGGCGGTGGCGGCCGCCGGACTTCTCCTGCACCCAGTCGCGCAGGTCGGAGCTGGTGAACCCGAACGTGGCGTCGCGGGCGAACTCCGTCTCGCCCACGGGCACCAGGCCGTCGGGGGTGCGGGTGAAGTGGGTGCCGCCGATCGTGACGCGGCCGGCGTCGGGGAAGGCGGGCACGAGGACGACGGCGTCGACGCGGCGGCCGGCCCGCTCGGCGAGGACGGCGGCGATGACGTCGGTCTCCAGCGGGAAGTGCCCGCGCAGGGTGGAGTCGCTGCGGCTGACGAAGTCGGCGCGCACGCCGGCGCGCTCGGCGGCGGCCAGGGCGTGGGTGACGACCTCGCGGTTGCGCTCGGCGGCCGCGGCGGGGTCGAGGCTGCGCGCGTTGGTGAGCACGTAGACCGCGGGAGCGGAGCGGGCGAAGGCCCAGTCGAAGTCGCTCTCGTCCCAGGCGGTCAGCACGGGCAGGTCGTGCACGGACTGCGTGCCGGTGGGGTCGTCGTCGAGGACGACGAGCACCGTGGGCCGCTGGGCGACGACCTCGGCGACCGCGGCGGCGGGCACGGCGACGGGGGCGGGGTGGTTCGCGAGCAGGACGGCTTCGTCCACGGGTCCCTCCTCGTGATCAGATGTCAGACATCTTACATCACGGACGCCGAGGGTCCTGGGGCTCCGGCGCCCACCCGCACCCTGCTCCTCCCGCCCTCCTTCCGCGCGGTGATCATGGACGGTTGAGCTTCTGCCCATCCATGATCACCATGATCTTGCTGGGAGTACCTGCAAGATCACGGAAGGGGGAGGGGTGAGGGGGTCGGAGAGCGGGGGGACAGGGGGTCCCGGGCGCGGTCGGGAGCGCTCGGGAGCGCTCGGGCGCGGGTGGGCGGTCCGGCGCGCGGGTCAGGCGGGGCGGCGCAGGACGAGGTCCCGCAGGTCCTCGGCGGTCTGGCGCAGGTGCTCCTCCATCGCCCGCCGGGCCGCCTCGGCGTCCCCGGCGCGCACCGCCGCCAGCACGGCCTCGTGCGCGGCGAGCGCGTTGACCTGCACCTGCGGCACCGCCGACGTCTGCTCCCGGCGCTCGCGCAGCACGCGCCCCAGCGGCTCGAACAGCACGGCGACGAACACGTTGCCGGTCGCGCGCAGCAGGACGTCGTGGAAGGCGACGTCGCTGCGCGCGAAGGCCTCCGGGTCGCCGGCTGCGTGCGCGGCGCGCATCTCCTCCAGCAGGCCCGCCAGCTCGGCCAGGTCGTCCTCGTCGCGCCGCTGCGCGGCCAGGCCGGCCGCGCCCACCTCCAGCAGGCGGCGCACCTCCAGCAGCTGGACCGCCGCGGACTCGTCGCCGGCGCCGGCCGACGTGGCGCGCAGCACCGCGTCCAGGCCCGTCCAGCGGGCCACCGGCTCCACGTAGGTGCCGACCCCCGGCGCGGCGCGGACGACGTGCTGGGCCTGCAGGGTCTTCAGGGCCTCGCGCAGCGTGACGCGGCTGACGCCGTAGCGGGCGCACAGCTCCGCCTCCGACGGCAGCAGCGAGCCGACGGGCACCGCCCCGCGCACGACCTCGTCGAGCAGGGCCTCGGCGACCTCGCTGACCAACGACCTGCGCGGCACCCGGCCCCCTCGACCCCTCGGCTCCTGCCCGTCGCGGGCGGGACCGCCGCGGCGGCTGCCGAGTCTAGGCCGACCGGGTGGGGGCGGGTCTCAGGCGGCGGCGCGGCGGGCCAGGCCCACCAGCGACCAGGAACGCTTGCGCGGCGCGGCCTCGGCGACGGCGACGGGGGCGGCGACGGGGGCGACCTCGGCGACGGGAGCGGCGGGCGCCGGCTTCGGCGCGGGCAGCGGGGTGCGGCGGTCGGCGTAGGCCTCGGCAGCCAGGACGGACATGATGCTGATACCGGAACCGTTGCGGTGCACCGGGTCTCCTCTCCACGGGCCGGGGCTCGTCCCCTGCGCTGCAGAGGGGTTCGGGCCGCGCCGGGCGTTCCTGGAGCGCCGGGCGCCAGGACCACCCGCTCGCCCGGGAACCCCCGCCCGGCCGCCACGGCGCGTCCCGGCGGTCCTCCCGCCGCCGCAGCGCGGGCGGGTGGCGCACACCCCGGACGGCGCACGCGGCACCCCCGGTGGTCGCTGGGAGTGGCGGCCCCGTCACCGGTTCGGCGCCGGCTCACACGGGCGGGCGGTTGTCGAACCGGGCCCGGGGTCCCGCGGGCGGTCCCGTCTCAGCGGCCTCTCAGCGCCCGTCGGGCAGGGTCCCCCCGGTGCCCGCCGCAGCCCGCGGCGGACGAGCCAGGGGGAGGCCCGCGTGACGGTGGAGGGTGTCCGGCCGCGGCCGGGACGGGAGAGCACGGGGAGGGCCGCCAGCACCGGCGGGCACGGGCACGAGTTCCACCCGGACGTGGAGGGCCTGCGCGCCGTCGCGCTGTTCCTCGTGTTCTTCTCCGCCGCGGGCGTGCCGCGCCTGAGCGGCGGCGTGATCGGCGTCGACGCGTTCTTCGTCATCTCCGGGTTCCTCATCACCGGGCTGCTCGTGCGCGAGGTCGAGCGCACCGGCACCGTCTCGCTGGCGCGCTTCTACGCGCGCCGGGCGCGGCGCATCATCCCCAGCGCCGCGTTCGTGCTCACCGCCACGCTGGGCGCCGTCCTCGTGCTCGCGCCGGAGCTGGCCCGCGCCCTCGCGCGCGACGTCGTCGCCGCGTGCCTGCAGGTGGCGAACTGGTGGCTCCTGGTGGGGGACCTCGACGAGCTGTCCCCGCAGGCGGCGGCCAGCCCCGTCAAGCACTACTGGACCCTCGCGGTGGAGGAGCAGTTCTACGTCCTGTGGCCGCTGCTGGTCATCGCCGTCACGGCCCTGGCCCGCCGGCGCGGGTGGCCGCTGCGCCGCAGCCTGTTCGGCGCGCTGCTCGGCCTGTCGGCGGTGTCCCTGGCGGTGTCCGCGCTCGTCACCCCGGCGGCGGAGCTGCTCGGCTACCTGGGCACCGGCTCGCGCGCCTGGCAGTTCGGCGCGGGCGGTCTGCTGGCCCTCGCCGCCCCGCGCGTCGTGGTGGCCTGCCGCGCGCCGGGGGTGCGCCGCGCCGTCGTCGCCGCCGGCTGGGCGGGGGCCCTGGCGCTGGGCACCTCGGCGCTGTGGGTGGTCTCGCTGCCGTACCCGGGCACGGTCGCGCTCGTGCCGACGCTGGGCGCCGTCGCGGTGATCGCGGCCGGCTGCGCGGGCACCGGCCGCGGCACCGTGGGCTCCGTCCTGTCGCACCCCGTCCTGCGGTTCTGCGGGCGGCTGTCCTACGTCTGGTACCTGTGGCACCTGCCGGTGGTCCACCTGGCCCACGAGGCCGGGGTGCCCGACGCCTGGCGGGTCAACCTCGTCCTCGCGGTCCTGTCCGGCCTGCCCGCCCTCGCGACCATGCTGCTCGTCGAGCGCCCGCTGCGCTTCTCCCCGCTCGTGGCCCGCTCGGACCGGCGCGGCCTGCTCACCGGCCTGGTCGCCACCGCCGTGCCGCTGACGCTGGCGGCCGCCGTCCTGGTCACCACCTGACCGCTGCACCGGGCTCGCCGCGCCCCGCCCGGCACACTGGCGAGGTGCCCGCCCGCCCCTCCCCGCGCCGCGCCTGGCGCGCCGCGGGCGTGCAGGTCCGCTCCGCCGTGGCCGCCACCGTCCTGCTCGGCCTGCTCGTGGTGGCCGGCAGCGGCCTGGGCCTGCTGGTGCTGCGCGACTCCCTGTACGAGGCCGTCGAGGCGTCCGGGTCCGTGCAGGCCCGCCTGGTGCGCCTCAGCGTCACCGGCGAGCTGCTGCGCGCCGGGCCCGAGCGCACCGACGACGACGCCCGCGAGGCCCTGGACCGCGCGGTCGGCGCCGACGACGACCGCGGCTCCCTCGTGCAGGTCGTGCGCCAGGACGACGTGGTCGTCGCCGCCAGCCGCGACGTCGCCGGCCTCGGCCCCCTCAGCGACGCGCGGCCCCGGGTGGCCGAGGTCGCCCAGGAGCGCCGCGAGGAGCCCGCGCTGGGGCCGGGCCGGTGGTTCGCCACGACGCTGGGCGCCGCCGCCGACGACGAGTACTACCGGGTCGTGGTCCTCCAGCGCGGGACCTCGGCGGAGTCGACGCTGCGCACCGCCACCGCGATCGTCGCCGTCGCCGCCCCCGCCCTGCTCGTGGCCGTCGCCGCCGCCACCTGGGTGTTCGTCGGGCGCAGCCTGCGACCCGTGGAAGCCATCCGCCGCACCGTGGAGGGCATCGGCGCCGGTCACCTCGACGGGCGCGTGCCCGTCCCGGACGGCCGCGACGCCGTCGCCCGCCTGGCCGAGACGATGAACGCCATGCTGGCGCGGCTGGAGGCCTCCCAGCGCGCGCAGCGGCGCTTCGTCGCCGACGCCAGCCACGAGCTGCGCAGCCCCGTGGCGACCCTGCGCGCCGCCGCCGAGGTGTGGGCCGACCACCCCGGCACCTCGTCCCCGGAGGAGTTCGCGGCCCTCGTGGAGGACGAGAGCGCTCGCCTGGAGCACCTCGTGGCCGACCTGCTCGTCCTGGCCCGCGCCGACGAGGGCCGGCTGGCCAGCGTCCGCGGCGACGTCGACCTCGACGAGCTCGTGGGCGCCGAGGCGGCCCGGCTGCGCGCCACCACCGCCCTCGCGGTGCGGGTCGCGGCCGCCCCCGCGCGCGTGCACGGCGACGCCGCCCAGCTGGCGCGCGTCCTGCGCAACCTCACCGACAACGCCGCCCGGCACGCGCGCGGCGCCGTCGCGCTGGGCGTGCGCGCCGAGGGGGGCCAGGGGGGCATGGCGGTGCTGGAGGTCGCCGACGACGGGCCCGGGGTGCCGGCCGCCGAGCGCGCCCGCGTCTTCGACCGGTTCGTGCGCCTGGAGGAGGCGCGCGGGCGCGGCAGCGGCGGCACCGGTCTGGGCCTGGCGATCGTCGCCGAGCTCGTGGCCGCCCACGGCGGCACCGTCGAGGTGGACGACGCCCCCGGCGGCGGCGCGCTGTTCCGCGTGCGGCTGCCCGTCCCGCCCACCGGCTCGCCCGCGGACGCGGCTCAGCCCCCGTCGGCGGCCAGCCGGTAGCCGTGCCCGCGCACGGTCTGCAGGGCCTGCCGGCCGAACGGCGCGTCGACCTTGCGGCGCAGGTAGCCGACGTAGACCTCCACGACGTTCGGGTCCGGCTGCACCAGCGGGTCCCACACGGCCTCCAGCAGCGCCTGCTTGCTGAGGACCTCGTCCGGGTGGTGCAGGAAGTGGTGCAGCAGGGCGAACTCGCGCGCCGTCAGCGGCACCTCCACGTCGCCGCGCGCCACCCGCCGCGTCGAGGGGTCCAGCGTCAGGTCGCCCGCCGACAGCACCGCCGGGCGCGCCGGGGCGCCCCGGCGCAGCAGGGCGTGCACGCGCGCCACGAGGACGCGGAACGCGAAGGGCTTGCGCAGGAAGTCGTCCGCGCCGAGGTCGAACGCGTCCGTCTCGTCGTACTCGCCGTCCTTGGCGGTCAGGACGAGCACGGGCGTCCACACCCCCGCCGAGCGCAGGTCGCGGCACACCTCGTAGCCGTTGCGGCCGGGGAGCATGAGGTCCAGGACGAGCACGTCGTAGTCCTGCTCGCGCGCGCGCCGGTACCCCTCCAGGCCGTCGTGGGCGACGTCCACGGAGAAACCCTCGGCGACCAGCCCGCGCCGCACCGTCTCGGCCAGGCGCACCTCGTCCTCGACCAGCAGGACCCTCACGACCGCCCCCCGTCCGCGGACCACCGCCCGCCCGCCGAGCCTCGCACGGCGCCGGTGCCGCGGGCGCGCCCGGGCCGCGAGGACCGCCCGCCCGCCCCGCCCCGGGCACGCGCGGTGGCCCGACCTCGACGCTCGGCGACCGTTCCCCGACCGCTGCGCGACCGTCACCGGACGGTGATCCGGATCGGCCGGTTCCGAGTGGCCGAGGTCACTCCCCACCCCTACCGTCTCGACAGGAAGCGATCACCACGAAAGGACACGACCGTGCTGGGCACCATCATCGGACTCCTCGTCATCGGCCTCGTCGCCGGGTTCCTCGCCCGTGCGATCGTCCCCGGCAAGCAGTCCATGGGCATCGGCGGGACGATCCTGCTGGGTGTCGTGGGCTCGTTCATCGGCGGTTTCCTCGGCCGGGTCCTGTTCGGCAGCGGCGACAGCTTCGTGCAGCCGTCCAGCTGGATCGGCTCGATCATCGGCGCGATCATCGCGCTGCTGATCTGGACCCGCGTCGGCGGCCGCAGCCGCACCCGCGCCTGACACCTCGCGGCGCACGACCCGTCCGCTGAGCGCGGACGGGGACCGAGCACCCGTCCGGCCGCGGCCGCCCCTCAGCGCAGCAGGTTCGCGCTCGAGACGGTGGTCGCGGCCAGGACGAGGTGCTCGAACCGCTTCTGGTCCAGGCGCTTGGCCACCCACCGGCCGGCGAACGCCCCGGCCACCACGGCGGGCAGCAGCAGCAGGTCCAGCCGCAGCGAGTCCAGCGTGATGAGCCCCAGGCCCACGCTGAACGGCAGCTTGAACACGTTGACGATGAAGAAGAACCACGCGCCCGTGCCGAGGAAGGCCATGACGCCGAAACCCATCGTCAGCAGGTAGATCGACATCGCGGCGCCGCCCGCGTTGGCGACCATCGTGGTGAAACCGGCGACGAAGCCGAAGAACACCCCGACCGCGATCCGGCGCCCCCGCGAGGCGGGCACGACGTCCCCGGCGCGCTTCTGCCGGAACACCCGCACGTAGTGGATCACCACGAGGGCCAGCAGCACCCCGCCGATCGAGCGGCGCATCACGGTGTCGCTGACGGCGTCCACGAACGCCACGCCGACGAGGACGCCGACGGCCACCGACGGGAACAGCCGCAGCAGCAGCCCCCAGTCGGCGTGCCGGCGGTACACCGCCAGCGCGAACAGGTCGCCCACGATGAGCAGCGGCAGGATCGTGCCCGTCGACTCCTTCGCCGGCAGGACCGCCGCGAACACCGCCACCGCGATCGAGGCGGCCCCGCCCAGGCAGGTCTTGGCGAACCCGACGACGAGCGCGGCCAGCAGCAGGGCGACGAACCCGGTCGTCGTCACGTCCACGCGACGACCCCCGCCCGGTCGCGGCGGCTGGGCGGGGGCGGGGGTGGGGCGTGGCGCACCCCGCGAGCGTAGGGGGCGCGAGGATGGGGACCGTGCGGCTGCCCGACCCGACGCGACCCGGCGTGCTGCACCTGGACCTGGACGCCTTCTTCGCCGCCGTGGAGCAGCGCGACAAGCCGTCCCTGCGCGGCAAGCCCGTCGTCGTCGGCGGCACCGGCGGGCGGGGGGTCGTGGCCACCGCCTCCTACGAGGCGCGCGTCCACGGCGTCGGCTCGGCGCAGCCGATGGCGCAGGCGCGGCGGCTGACCCCGCACGCGGCGTTCCTGGCGGGCCGCTTCGAGGCCTACCGCGCCGTGTCGGCGCAGGTGATGGAGATCGCGCGGGAGCTGTCACCGCTGGTGGAACCGGTCTCCCTGGACGAGGCGTACGTGGACGTCGGCGCGGTCCTGCCCGGCGTGGACGCCGCGGCCGTCGCGGAGGTGGGCGCGGCGCTGCGCGCGCGGGTGCGCGCGGCGACCGGGCTGACGGTGTCGGTGGGGGCGGGAGCCAGCAAGTTCGTCGCGAAGATCGCCTCGGACGCCCGCAAGCCCGACGGGCTGGTCGTCGTGCCCCCGGCCGAGCAGGCCGCCTGGCTGGCGCCGCTGAGCGTGCGCGTCGTGCCCGGGGTGGGGGCGGTGACCGCCGAGCGGCTGGCCCGCAGCGGTGTGCGCACCGTGGCCGACCTGGCCGCCGCCGACGAGGGCGACCTGGTCCGGCTGCTGGGCCGCGCGCACGGCACGTCGCTGCGGGCGCTGGCCCGCGGGCACGACCCGCGCCCGGTCGTCAGCGAGCGGGAGGCGAAGTCGGTGTCGGCGGAGGAGACGTTCCCCGTCGACCTCACCGACCGCCGGGAGCTGACCGAGCGGGCGCGGCGGACGGCCGCCCGGGTCGCCTCCCGGCTGCTGGCGGACGGGCTGTCCGGGCGCACCGTCACCGTCAAGGTGCGCCGCTTCGACTTCACGACCGTCAGCCGCTCGCGCACCCTCACCCACGCCACGTCCTCGGCGCGCGAGATCGGCGGGCACGCCGCGGACCTGCTGGCCGGGGTGGACGTGGCCGACGGCGTGCGGCTGCTGGGGGTGGGCGTCTCGGGGCTGACCGAGTACGCGCAGGCGGACCTGCTGGCCGACCTGCTGCCGCCGCCGGGGGAGCCGGAGGAACCGGGGGACGGCTCCGCGGGCGGGGAGGTGGACGTGCCGGGCGCGGAGCCCGGGCCGGGGGCGGGGCCGGGACCGGAACCGGTGGGCGAGCCGGTGTGGCGTCCCGGGCAGGACGTCGTGCACGACGAGCACGGGCCCGGGTGGGTGCAGGGCTCGGGGGTGGGACGGGTCACCGTGCGCTTCGAGGGCCCGCACACGCCCGTGGGGCGGGTGCGCACCTTCCGGGTCGGCGACCCGGCCCTGCGGCCCGGCCCGCCCCCCGTGTGGGACCCGGACCGTGACGCACCGGGGTGAACAGACTGCGCTCCGTGGGTGAACTCCCAGCGCGGGCACAGGTGCGGGTGGCACCCTCGGTGACCGGGCCGGACGCGGGGGGCGTCCGGCCCGTGTCCCGACCGCACCGGCCGGGACGCCGGGACGACGCGGTGGGGGAACGGGCATGGGTGCGGGCACCAGGGCCGGCAGCGGGTACGAGGTCCAGCGGATCACGGTCGACGACGTCACCGACGCGCTGCGCGCCGAGTGGTACGGCCTGGTCGGGCGCCAGGGCGCGCCCGCGAACCCGTTCTGCTCGCCGCTGTGGGTGGAGCACCACTACCGCACGGCGGTGCCCGACCGGGCGCACCAGCACCTGCTGCTCGTGCGCGACGGCGCCGGCCGCCTGGCCGGGGTGGCGCCCTTCCACGAGCAGGTCGTGGGCCCGGCCCGCCTGCCGCTGGGCCGTCGCCTCGTCCTCGTCGGCTACGGCCGCCCCGGACCGCTGGAGCTGCCGCAGGTCCTCGCGCCCACCGACCCGCGCGGCGTCCACCAGGCCGTCGTGCGCGCCACCCGCGACGTGCCCGGCGTGGACTGGGCGGAGCTGTCGATGGCCCGCGACGACGCCTGGTTCGAGCCCGCCTGGGTGGAGGAGACCACCGCCGCGGCCCCGCACTCCGCCCACCGGGCCGCGCGCGCCTGCGTCGTGCTGCCGCTGGAGGGCGGCTGGGACCAGGTGCGCGCCGGTTTCAAGCGCAACCTCAAGGAGAGCCTGCGCCGCAGCCGCAACCGCCTGACCCGCACGGGCCGCGACTGGAGCGTGCGCGTGCTGGAGGGCGCGGAGGTCGACGACGCCGCCGTGCAGCGCCTGTTCCGGCTCCACGCGGCGCGCGCCGGGTTCGGCGGCAGCACCTCCACCCACCCCGACGCCTACGCCGACCCGGCGGTGCGCGAGCCGCTGCGGGCGCTGCTGCCGCGGCTGGCCGGGGCCAAGGAGGCGAGCCTGACCGAGCTCGTCGTGGACGGCGACGTCGTCGCCTCGCAGCTGGCCCTGCACGCGCCCGGCACGGCGTACGTGCACTCCTCCGGCCTGGACCCGGCGTACTGGGAGTTCTCGGCCGTCACGCTGCTGCAGGCCGCGGTGGTCCAGGCCGCCGCCGAGCGCGGGGACGCGTTCGTGAACTTCTCGCCCGGCCCGAACGTGGCGAAGATGCGCTGGAGCGAGCGCGTGCACGTGCAGGACGACGTCGCCTACGCCACCGGTTCGCGCGCCTCCGCGGTGCGCTACGCGGCGTTCTCCCAGCTGGCGGCCCTCAAGCAGGTGCGGCACGCCGTGGCGGTGGCCCGCGCCAACAGCCCACGCCCGGCGCCCGGCACGCCGTCCTGATCCTGTCGCTGCCGGCGGCGAGCCCGCTGGCGCTCGTCCCGCTGCGCCGGTTCCTCGCCGCCCACGCCGTCCCCGGGCTGGAGCGGCACGACCCGGTCACCGGCGAGCACGTCCGGCTGGTGCCCGGGCCCGGCGGGCCGGTGGCGGTGAGCGTCCGGCTGGGCGGGGACGGGCCGGCCGGCGCCGTCGAGGTGGAGGTCGTCGACGGTCCGGACGGGGTGGACCTGACGGACCTGGCGGCGCGGGTCGCCCGCTGGCTCGACCTGGACGCCGACACCCGCGCGCCGGAGGCCGCGCTGGCCGGCGACGAGCTGCTCGCCCCGCTGGTGCGGGCCCGCCCCGGCCTGCGGGTGCCGCGCGCCGTGGACGGCGCCGAGACCGCGTTGCTGACCGTCCTGGGCCAGCAGGTGTCGCTGGCCGCCGCCCGCACGTTCGCCGGCCGCCTCGTCGCCGCCCACGGGCGGCCGGGCCCGGACGGGCTGCGCGCCTTCCCCGAGCCGGCCGTCCTGGCCGCGGCCGGGCCCGAGGCGCTGCGCGCCGTCACCGGGGTCACGGGCGCGCGCGCCCGCACCCTGCACGCCCTGGCCGCGGCCCTGGCGGACGGGCTGGTGCTGGACGCCGCCGACCGCGCCGGCACGCGCGCGGCGCTGCTCGCCCTGCCGGGCGTCGGGCCGTGGACGGCCGACTACGTCGCGCTGCGGGTGCTCGGCGACGACGACGTGTTCCTCGACGGCGACCTGGTGGCCCGCCGCGCCGTGGGGGACCTGCCCGCCGCGCAGGTGCGCCGCCGGGCCGCGGCGTGGTCGCCGTGGCGCAGCTACGCGCTGCTGCACGTGTGGACGGGCGCGGTCTTCGCCTGAACCCACCGGCGGTGGTCGCGGACGGTCGCGGCCGGTGTCGGTAGCGTGATCGCGTGGACGGGACCGTGGTCGTGACGGGTGGCAGCCGGGGCATCGGCGCGGCGGTCGTGCGGGCGCTGGCCGCCCGCGGCACCCCCGTGTGCTTCAGCTACGCCACCCACCGCGAGGCCGCCGAGGCCGTCGTCGCGCAGGCCGAGGAGCTGGGCACGACCGCCGTCGCGGTGCGCGCCGACGTCGCCGAGGAGGCCGACGTGCGCCGCCTGTTCGCCGCCGCCGACCGCCTCGGCCCGCTGGCGGGCCTGGTGAACAACGCCGGGCAGGTCGCCGCGCAGTCGCCCGTCGTGGACCTGGAGCCGGCGCGGATCCGCCGCCTGCTCGACGTCAACGTCCTCGGCGCGTTCCTGTGCGCGCAGGAGGCCGTGCGCCGCCTCGTGCCGGCCGGCGGCGGGACGGTCGTCAACGTGTCCTCGCGCGCGGCCGTGCTCGGCGGGGCGGGCGAGTACGTCGACTACGCCGCGTCCAAGGCCGCGGTCGACGCGCTGACGGTCGGGCTGGCGCGGGAGGTCGGGCCGGCCGGGGTGCGGGTGGTCGGCGTGCGCCCGGGGCTGATCCGCACCGACATCCACGCGGGCGCGGGGGAGCCGGGCCGGGTGGAGCGGCTGGCCCCCACGGTGCCGCTGGGCCGCGGCGGTGAGGCCGACGAGGTCGCCGAGGCCGTCGTGTGGCTGCTGTCGGAGGCCGCCTCCTACGTCACCGGCACGACCCTCGACGTCTCCGGCGGTCGCTGACCCCCGACGCCCCCAGGACGCCCCGGACCCCCCGCCCCTCCGAGCCCCCTCGTCCCTCCGGCCCCACCCCTCCGTGATCTTGCAGGGAGACCCAGCAAGATCACGGTGATCATGGACGGGTGAGTGGTCAACCGTCCATGATCACGGCAGGGGGTCGGGGAGGAGCGGCGGGGGGCTCGGGAGGGCGGCGAGCACCGGGCGGTCAGCCGCGGACGAGGCCCCGCACACCGCCGCCGACGAGCGTCGCGACGTTCAGCATGGAGTTCGGCAGCCCCGGACCCCCGGGGGCGGCGACGTAGCAGGTCCGCCACTCGGGCAGGAAGCCCTGCTTGAACGCGCGCAGCCCCTTGAAGTTGTAGAACTGCTCGCCGTGCGTCCACAGCAGGTGGCCGATCCGGTCCCAGAACGGGGCGGTCGCGTCGGTGCGCAGCCCCGACAGCGGGGCCATGCCGAGGTTGAACGACGTGAAGCCCCGCTCCTTCGCCCACAGCATCGACTCCACGAACAGGAACGTCATCACGGTGCCGGGGCCGTCGGGCAGCCGCCGCATCAGGTCGACCTGCACCTCGCGCCCGTCCGCGCTGGTCCACAGCGTGGCGAACGCGACGACGCGCTCCTGCTGGCGCACCACGACCAGCGGGAACCGCCGCACGTAGTCCTCGTCGAAGGCGCCGAGGGAGAACCGCTTCTCCTTGCCGTTGCGCTGCTCCAGCCAGGCGTCCGAGACCTCCCGCAGCGCGGGCAGCAGCGGCTCGACGTCCCCGGGCGCGACGAACTCCACGGACATCCCCAGCCGCGCGGACTTGTTGCGGCAGTTGCGCAGGTTCACCCGGGCCTTGCCGGTGAGGGTGAACTCCTCCAGGCCGACGACGGCCTCCTCCCCGAGCTTGGCCAGGCTCAGCCCGCACCGGCGGTACAGCTCGGCGTGCTCGGCGCGGACGTTGTAGAACACCGGCCGCCCGCCGTGGCGGTCGACCTCCTCCACGAACCCGAGGACGAGGTCGGGGACGTCGTCGGGGTCCCCGACGGGGTCGCCCATGACGACCCAGCTGCGGCCCTCCACCTGGTACATGAGGAAGGCGTCGCCGCCCGGGCTGACGTGGAACCGCTTGTCCCCGGTGAACGCGAGCTGCGCCAGGCACGGGCCCGAGCGGGCGACGATGTCGCTGACCAGGGCCATCTGGTCCTCGTCCACGGTGTGCGGGGCCAGGGCCCGGGACCGGTGGACCCACCGCACCAGGAGGACGACCCCGACCGTGCCGGCCGCCATGAGCAGCCGGTCGACGGCCGAGGCCCCGTCCGCGAACGGTGCCGCCAGCAGCGGGGCGTCCCCGGGGCCGCCGGCGCGGCTGGACTCCTGCCACCAGACCGCCGCCCCCAGCAGGGCGGTCGCGGCACCGGCCAGGACCAGGCTGCGCGGCCGCACGCAGAGGGTGCCGCGGTGGAACGCCGGGCGGGCCGGCACGAGCAGCAGCGACAGCCCGCCGGTCACGACGGCCAGCACCAGGTCGCCGTGGGCGGCGGCGACGAGGGTGACCCCGGCCAGCAGCGCGACCGCGGCCGCCCAGGCGGCCTTCAGGCGGCGGTGCAGGCCGCGGGCCGTCAGGAGGGTGGCGAGCCCGGCCAGGCTGATGGTGACGGCCGACAGGTCCAGCGACCACGGCCCGGGCAGGTCCCCGACGAGGAGCATGAACACGCCCGCTCCGGCCGCGGCCAGCGCCAGGACCGAGGGGGTCAGGACCGAGGGGGTCAGGACCGAGGGGGTCAGGACCGAGGGGGTCAGCACCGTGCGGGCGCGTCCGGCCGCACGGGCCTGCCGGGCCTCGTGGACGACGAGCAGCGCGGCGGCCAGCACCAGGGGCAGGACGAAGTAGGCCAGCCGGTAGGCGACCAGCGCCACCGCGAGGTCCGCGGGCGGGGTCGTCGGCCCGAGCAGCACCACGAGCGTCGCCTCGAAGACGCCCAGGCCGCCGGGGACGTTGCTCACCAGGCCGGCGACGGTGGCGATCGAGAACGCCACGGCGAACGGCAGGAACGCCGGCCGGTCCCCGGCGGGCAGCAGCACGTGCAGGACGGCGGCCATCGTCAGCCACTCCACCGTGGACAGCGCGACCTGCGCGAGCGCCAGCGCGGGCGCGGGCCTGTCGACGCGCCACCCGCGCACGCCGATCGGCCGGCGCCCGGCGAACGCCCACAGCAGGTACCCGGCGACCGCGGCCAGCAGCACGCCCCCGAGGGCGGCGACCGCGGGCGCGGGCAGCCGCAGGGCCGCGCCGACCCCGGCGGGGTCGTGGACCATCCCGCCGCCGGCCAGGACCGCGACGCCCAGGACCAGGGTGACGAGGTTGAAGCCGATGATCCGGGTGATGGCGAACCCGGGCACCTGCCAGCCGGAGTAGACCCGCGCGCGCAGCGCGGCCCCCACCACGGCCGAGGCGCCGAGGTTGTTGCCGAAGGCGGTGGCGATGAACGAGGCGAGGCCGTAGCGGCGGTAGGGCAGGCGGTGCTCGACGTAGCGCAGCGCCAGCGCGTCGTACCCGGTCATCGCCACGTAGGAGGCCGCGGTCGTGGCCAGCGCGGCGGCGACCACCCCCGGTCCGAGCGCCAGCAGGTCCGCGCCGAGCTGCTCCCAGGACAGGTCCCGGAACGTGCGGTGCAGCAGCACGGCGGCGGCCACCAGGAGCCCCGCCACCAGTGCCGGGGCGAGGGCTCGGCGCAGCGGGCCGGGCGACGGCCTGGACGGGGAGCTCACCCCTGAGCAGTCGGCGGATCCGCGGTCCTCCTTGACGGGGCGGCTCGCGGTGCGACGCGGTCGGGAGGCGCCGGCCGGCCGTGCCCCCTCGTCGCGTCCGCACCCCCACGGCCCGCCCACCCCCGCCGTGATCTTGCAGGGTTTCCCAGCGAGATCACGGTGATCATGGATGGGTGAACGTTCCACCGTCCATGATCACGGCGGGGGAGGGGGTCTCGGACGAGGTGCCGCGGGGCGCGGGGCGGGGGGAGGATCAGCGGGCCAGCAGGTCCGGGCTGGCCAGGACGAGGTCGCGGAAGGCGGCGGCCACCCGGGGGAGGGGCGCGTCGCGGTGCACGAGGCCCAGGGTGCGCGAGCGCGTCGGCCCGGTCAGCGGGCGCTCCACGACCCCCGCGACGTCCGCGCCGCCGGGGCCGGGCGCCGGTGGCAGCACCGCCACCCCCAGGCCCGCGGCGACCAGCCCGCGCACGGTGCCCGCGTCCTCGCCCTCGAAGGCGATCGCGGGGGCGATGCCGGCCTCGGCGAACATCGCCTCGGCCGTCTCGCGCAGCCCGTAGCCGGGTTCGAAGACGACGAACGGCTCGTCCCCGGCGTCGCGCAGCGCCACCGTCCGCGAGCGCGCCAGCCGGTGCCCGGGCGGCAGGGCGAGCACGAGCGGCTGCTCGACGAGGGCGTGCGCGCGCAGCCCGGCCCGTGCGGGCAGCGGCGAGGTCAGCACGAGGTCCAGCTCCCCGGCGGCCAGGGCGCCCAGCAGCGTCCCGGCCGCGCCCTGCACGAGGGAGAACCGGGCGCCCGGACGGGTGGCGCGGAAGGCGCGCACGAGCGCGGGCACGGCCGCCGGGCCGAGGGTGTGCAGGAACCCCAGCGCGACGCGGCCGGTGCCGGGGGCGTCCTCCTCGCGCACCCGCCGCACGCCCTCGTCCAGCTCGGCGAGCGCCCGCCGCGCCGCCGCGGCCAGCTGCCGCCCGGCGCGGGTCAGCCGGACGCCGCGGCCCTCGGCGACGACGAGCGGCACCCCGACGGCGTCCTGGACGCGGGCCAGCGCCCGGCTGGCGGTCGGCTGCCCGAGGCCGAGCTCGGCCGCGGCGCGGGTGACGTGCTCGTGGTCGGCGACGGCCACGAGGACCCGCAGGGGCCCGGCGAGCGCGCGCAGGACGTCGCCGGTCGTGTCGTCCACGGCACCACGATCGCATGAGTCCGGGCTGACGGATGCATTGGACGCATGAGAAGCCCGATGCCTACCGTCAGGCGGGTGGACACCGCAGCGCCCTGGACGGGGCACCCGCACGGCAGCCGCGGGTACCGGCGCGCCACCCTGGCCCTGTCCGCCGCGGGCGTGGCGACCTTCGCGCAGCTGTACTCGGTGCAGGCCGTCCTGCCCGCGCTCGCCGACGAGTGGGGCGGCACCGCCTCGCACGCGGCGCTGTCGGTGTCCGTGGCCACCGGGGCGCTCGCGGTGTCCGTCGTGGGCTGGAGCGCGCTGGCCGACCGGGCCGGGCGGGTCCCCGCCATGGCGCTCTCGCTGCTGGTGGCGACCGCCGTCGGCCTGGCCGTGCCGCTGGCCGGCGGCCTCGGGCAGCTGCTGGTGCTGCGGGCCCTGCAGGGCGCCGCGCTCGGCGGGCTGCCCGCCGTGGCGATGGCCTACCTCGCCGAGGAGCTGCGCGGGCGCGACGTGGCCCCCGCCGCGGCCGCCTACGTCGCCGGGACGTCGCTGGGCGGGCTCTCCGGGCGCCTGGTCTCCAGCGCCGTGGCCGACCTGGCCGGCTGGCGCTGGGGCGTGGCCGCCGTCGCCCTGCTGGCCGCCGCGGCCACCGCCGTCTTCGCCGCCCTCGTCCCGCGCGCCCGCGGGTTCGCGCGCCGCCGCCGCGCCGACGGCGGGCCGCGCCTGGCCCACCGCGTGCGCGCGGCCCTGGCCGCGCCCGGCCTGCTCGCCCTCTACGCCCAGGCGCTGCTGCTCATGGGCGGGTTCGTCACCGTCTACAACTACCTGGCCTTCCGGCTGCTGGACGCGCCGTACTCGCTGTCGCAGACGCTCGTGGGCTCCCTGTTCGTCGTCTACCTGGCGGGCACGTGGAGCTCGGCGGCCGCCGGGCGGTGGGCGGCGCGCGCGGGCCGGCTGCGGGTGCTCACCGTCGCCGTCGCGCTGTTCGCGGCCGGCACCGCGCTGACGGCCGCGGCGCCGCTGCCGCTGGTGGTGGCCGGGCTCGTCGTCCTCACCGCCGGGTTCTTCGCCGCCCACGCCGTGGCCAGCGGCTGGGTCGGCGCGCTGGCCCCGCCCGGCGTGCGGGCGCAGGCCTCGGCCCTCTACACGTTCGGCTACTACGCCGGCTCCGGTCTGCTGGGCTGGCTGGGCGGGTACGCGTTCGCCGCGGGCGGCTGGCCGGCGGTCGTCGCGGCCGTCGTCGCCTGCGCGGTGCTCGCCCTGGTCCTCGCCCTGCTCGCCCTGCGCGGTGCCGGCACCGCTCCCGGCGCCCGCGACGCGAGGCGCACCCGCCGCGCACGGGCCAGCATGGGCGCGTGAGCGCGCGCGAGCTGGACCGCCTGCAGGACCTCGTCGCCGCCGGGGGCGTGGCCGTCCTCGCCGGCGCGGGCCTGTCCACCGACTCCGGCATCCCCGACTACCGCGGCCCGAACGGCTCGCTGCAGCGGCACACCCCCATGACGTACCAGGAGTTCACCGGCTCGGCGGAGGCCCGCCGCCGGTACTGGGGTCGCAGCCACGTCGGCTGGGAGCACTTCCGCCGCGCCGAGCCCAACAGCGGGCACCGGGCCGTCGCCGCGCTCGGCGCCGCCGGGCTCGTCACCGGCACGATCACCCAGAACGTCGACGGGCTCGACCTGGCCGCCGGCTGCCGCGGCGTCGTCGAGCTGCACGGCAACCTCGACCGGGTCGTGTGCCTGTCCTGCGGGGAGGTCACCTCCCGCGCCGAGCTCGCCGGGCGCCTGGCCGCCGCGAACCCCGGGTTCGGCGCGCGCGTGCAGCAGCTGCACGCCCTCAACCCCGACGGCGACGCCGACCTGAGCGCCGAGCAGCTGGAGGGCTTCCGCACCGTCCCCTGCCGCCGTTGCGGCGCCGACGCCCTCAAGGCCGACGTCGTCTTCTTCGGCGAGACCGTCCCGAAGGACCGCGTCGAGGCGTCCTTCGCGCTCGTCGACGCCGCCGACGCCCTCCTCGTCCTCGGCTCCTCCCTGACCGTCATGTCCGGGTACCGGTTCGTCCTGCACGCCGCGAAGCGCGGCACCCCCGTCGCCGTCGTCAACGCCGGGCCCACCCGCGGCGACGCGAAGGCCGACGTGCGCGTCGACGCCCCCCTCGGCGACGTCCTGCCGCGCCTGGCCGCGGCGCTCGCCCCCACCGGCTGACCCGGGCGCCCCGGACCGGCGGTGGCAGGATGCGCCGCACGAGCAGCGAGGAGGCGCGCGTGGACCTGGTCCTGGGTGTGGACGTCGGCACAGGCAGCAGCAAGGGGGTGCTCGCCACCCTCGACGGCCGCGTCGTGCACCGCGCGTCCGTGCCCCACCGCACCGACTTCCCCCGCCCCGGCTGGGTCGAGCACGACGCCGACGGCGTCTGGTGGCACGACCTCGTCGTCCTCGCCCGCGAGCTGACCGGGCGGATCGTCGAGACGGGCGACCGCGTCGTGGCCGTGTGCGCCTCCGGCATCGGGCCCACCGTCCTGCTGGCCGACGCCGACGGCCGCCCCCTGCGCCCGGCCGTCCTGTACGGCGTCGACACCCGCGCCGTGGCCGAGGCCGCCGAGCTGGAGGAGCGCTACGGGCGCGAGGACCTGCTGGAGCGCTGCGGGTCCGTCATGTCCTCCCAGGCGGCCGGCGCCAAGATCGAGTGGCTGCGCCGGCACGAGCCGGAGGTGTTCTCCCTCGCCCGCTACTTCTTCATGGCGAACTCCTACCTGGCGTTCCGGCTGACCGGCGAGCACGTCCTGGACCACCACTCCGCCAGCCAGACCACGCCCCTGTACGACCGGCACGCGCGGACGTGGATCGAGGACCGCTGCGCCGAGGTCGCCCCCGGGCTGCCGGTGCCGCGGCTGGTGGACCCGTCCGAGCGGGTCGGCACCGTCACCCGCGAGGCCGCCCGCGAGACCGGGATCCCCGAGGGCACGCCCGTCGCCGCCGGCACCGTCGACGCCTGGGCCGAGGCCGAGAGCGTCGACGTCGGCGAACCCGGCGACCTCATGGTCATGTACGGCTCCACGACGTTCTTCGTCGCCGTCACCGACGGCCCGCGCACCCACCCCGCGCTGTGGGGCACGGCCGGCGTGCGGCCGGGGCAGTCGACGTTCGGGGCGGGCATGGCCAGTTCCGGCAGCGCCGTGGAGTGGTGGCGCACCACCGTCGGCTCGCCCGACGTCGCCGAGCTCGTCGAGCGCGCCGCGCAGGTGCCCGCCGGCTCCAACGGCCTGCTCGCCCTGCCCTACTTCGCCGGCGAGCGCACCCCCTTCGCCGACCCCGACGCCCGCGGCGCCCTCCTCGGGCTGACCCTGCGCACCACGCCCGCCGAGGTGCACCGGGCGCTGCTGGAGGCCACCGCGTACGGCGTGCGGCACAACGTGGAGGCGCTCGCGGCCGCCGGCGCGGACGTGCGCCGCGTCGTCGCCGTCGGCGGCGGGACCGGGTCGGCGCTGTGGCCGCAGATCGTCAGCGACGTCACGGGGCTGGAGCAGGAGGTGCCGGCCGTGCGGATCGGCGCCTCCTTCGGGGACGCCAAGCTCGCGGCCGTGGCGATCGGCGCGGTCGACGTCGACGCGCGGTGGAACGCCGTGGAGTCGGTGACGCGGCCGCGCCCGGACGACGCGCAGGTGTACGCGCAGCTGTACCCGGCCTACCGGGAGCTGCACGAGCGCACCGCGGACCTGCAGCACCAGCTCGCCGCGCTGGAGCGGGTGACGCGCCGGTGAGGCCCGTGCGGCTGGCGCTGGCCGGCGCCGGGTACCGCGCCGGCATGCACCTGCGGGTGGCCGCCCGGCTGCCGGAGGTGTTCGAGGTCAGCGGGGTCCTGGCCCGCGGACCGGCCGCCGCGCAGCGCGTCGCGCCGTTCGGCGTCCGCGTCCACGACGGCCTGGAGGGCCTGCTGGCCGACCGCCCCGACGTGGTGGTCACGGCGCTGCCGGCGCGCGAGAACGAGCGGCTGGTCGCCGAGGCCGTCGCGGCGGGCGCGCACGTGCTGTCCGAGACGCCGCCGGCCGCGGACCTGGACGGCCTGCGGCGGCTGTGGGCCGAGGTCGGGGCGTCCGCGCGCGTGCACGTGGCCGAGCAGTACCCCTCGGTGCCGTTCAACGCCGCCCGCCGCGCGCTCGTCGAGCGCGGCCTGCTCGGCGAGGTGACGAGCGTGCAGGTGTCCTCCACGCAGTACCACCACGCGGCGGCGCTCGTGCGCGACCTGCTGGGCCGCCCGACCGGCCCGGTCGAGGTGCGGGCCGTGGAGCTGACCGCGCCGCTGGCCGACCCGGTGGGCCGGGCCGGCTGGTCCGGCGACGCGACCCCGCGGCCCCTGGCCACGACGATCGCCGTGCTCGACCTCGGCGACGGCCGGCACGGCCTGTACGACTTCACCGAGACGCAGACCCGCAACCCGCTGCGCGCCCGGCGGACCGTCGTGCGCGGGACCCTCGGGGAGGTCGTCGACGAGCGCGTGGTGCGGCTGGTGGACCCGCTCACCGTCGTGGAGTCGGCGCTGGTGCGCCGCCAGACCGGCTGGCACCAGGACGTCGAGGGCTTCGCCCTGCAGCACGTGTCCCTCGACGGTGAGGTGCTGTGGCGCAACCGGTTCGCGCCCGCCCGGTTGAACGACGAGGAGGTCGCCGTGGCCACGGTCCTGCTGAGCGCGGGCGAGCACGCGCGCGGGGAGGGCCCCGGCCCGTACCCGCTGGCGCAGGGCGCCCAGGACCACCTGCTCGGCCTGGCCGTGCGCGAGGCCGCGGCGACCGGGCGGCCCGTGCGCACCGCCCGCGAGGCCTGGGGCTGAGCGCCGTCCGCGCCGGCCGGCCGCCGCGCCGGGGCGCAGCGGCCGGGTGACGGTGGTTCCCGCCGGGGCCCGCGTGGCGCACACTCGAGGCATGTCACCACGTGCGAGCACGCCCCGCCGTCACCTGCCGACCAGCCCGTTCCAGCCCGCACCGCCGGCCCCGCGCAGCGAGGAGTTCGCCCCCGGCGACCGCGTGACCCACGACCGCCACGGCATGGGGACCGTCGTCTCCGTCGAGGCCGACGACTGGTGCACCGTGCGCTTCTCCTCCGGGGAGCTGCGCCGGGTCGCCGGGCTCACGCTCGGGAAGCTCTGAGCCCGGCCCGCGCCGGGCGCTGTCAGCCCTGGCCGGCGACCGGGGTGCAGAGCTCCGCGCGCACGCCGGTGACGAGCTCGCGCACGCGCTCGAGGAACGCGGCCGTGGCGGGGCGGGCCTCGTGGGCGCGGTGGGCGTCGCGGTCGCGGTAGACCTCGTGGAAGACCCGCGCCAGCGGCTCGTCGTCCACGGTCATCGGGGTGTACACGAGGGTGCCCTCCTCCTCGGCGAGGATCCCGGGCACGGTGGCGGCGACGAGCTGGTCGAACTCGGCCGCGGCGGCCTCGTCGCGCAGGTCGAACCGGACGACGATGACGAAGGTGCTGTCCACGGCCCCACCGTCCCACGGTCCCGCCGCAGCCGCCCGCCCCGCTCCGGCCCGCTCCCCGCCTCTCCGCTCCCCGCCTCTTGCCCCTCGCTCCCCACCCCACCGTGATCTCGCTGGGAATCCCTGCGAGATCACGGCGGGGGAGGAGCGGAGCGGCGCTGGACGGGGTGCGGCGCTTCAGGGCAGGTGGGGGACGGGCGGGGTCGCGTCGAGGGCGTCGGGCGAGGGGGCGCGGTCGCCGGCGGAGCTGGCGCGCACGACGAGCTGCGGGGCGACGACCACGGTGCGGTGCACGTGCCCGGCCTCGTGCGCGGCCTCCTCCAGCAGCAGCCGGACGGCGGCCCGGCCGACCTCCTGGCCCGTCAGGTGCACCGACGTCAGCGGCACGGCGCCGCCCCAGCCGCGGGTGTCGTAGTCGCAGCCCATGACGGCGACGTCGCCCGGCACGTCCAGGCCCGCGGCCAGCAGCTCCTGCACGACCGTCATCGCCAACAGGTCGGTGACGGCGATGACCGCGCGGGGGCGCCGGCGCGCGGGCATCGCGGCGATCTCGCGGCCGGCGGCCCGCCCGCCGGAGGGCCGCACGTCCTCGGTGGCCACCTCCAGCAGGCTCGCGCGGCCTCCCGCCTCGGCGACGGCGCGACGCGCACCGGCGAGCCGGTCGCGCACCGGCTGCAGGTGGGTGTGGTTGGCGCCGACGAAGGCCAGGCGCCGGAACCCCAGCCCGAGCAGGTGCTGCGCGGCCAGGTGGCCGACGCGGTCGTTGTCGACGAGGACCGTGCACAGGTCGTCGCGGCCGGTGTCGTAGTTGACGAGGACGACGGGTGTGCCGTGCCGGCGGGCGCGGTCGACGGTGGTGCCGGGGTCGGCCATGGGGGAGAGCAGGACCCCGGCGACGCGGGTGCGGTCCAGGAACTCCAGGTGGGTGGCCTGCAGGTCGTCGTCGTTGTCGCTGTCGGCGGTCAGCAGGGTCGTCCCGCGCGCGTACGCCTCGCGCTGGGCGCCGCGCGCGATCTCGACGAACAGCGTGTTGCCGAGGTCGGCGACGACCAGGCCCAGCGTGCTGCTGCGGCCGGCGACGAGGGTGCGGGCGTTGGCGTTGGGGGTGAACCCCAGCTCCTCGATGACGGCCTCGACCTTCTCGCGGGTCGCCGGCCGCACCCGCTCGGGGTGGTTGAGGACGTGGGAGACGGTGCCGACGGACACGCCGGCCCGGGCGGCCACGTCGGTCACGCTGGGCGTGCGCCGCCCGTCGCTGCTCGGCACCCGGCGAGGGTACCGACGGGCGGTGCCGGGGGCGTTGACACGTCCCCGGGCCACCCCTAGCGTCGTCGTTGAAGGGTTTCAGAGCCACCGTCCGGTGGCACGCGCTCGACGAGGAGACGACCCCGTGACGACCCCCGCGCCCGCCCGCACCGACGCCCGCACCGACGTGGTCGTCACCGACCTGCGCGCCGAGCAGCTCGACCCGCCCGTGGGCCTGGGCACCGCGACGCCCCGGCTGTCGTGGGTCGCCCGCCCCGCCGGCCCGGCGCCCGCCGGCTGGCGGCAGAGCGCCCACGAGGTGCGCGTCGTGCCCGACCCGCCCTCCGGCCCCGCCGGGACCGCGTGGGAGAGCGGGCGCACCCCCTCCGGGGACGGCGTGCTCGTCGACTGGCCCGCCGCGCCGCTGACCTCGCGCGCGCGGGTCCTGGTGCAGGTGCGCCTGTGGAGCGCCGACGACGAGCGCCCCACGGCGTGGAGCCTGCCGCTGGCCGTGGAGACCGGGCTGCTGGAGCCGGACGACTGGACGGCCGTGCCCGTCGGCCCGGACACCGGGGCCGACCCCGCGCAGGACCACCGGCCCGTGCTGCTGCGGCGGGGTTTCGCCGTCGACGGGGACGTGGTCCGCGCGCGCCTGCACGTGACCGCCCACGGGTTGCTGGAGGCCGAGCTGAACGGCGTCCGCGTCGGCGACGAGGAGCTGGCCCCGGGCTGGACCAGCTACCACCACCGCCTGCGGTACCGCACCCACGACGTCACCGCCCTCGTGCGGAGGGGGGAGAACGCGCTCGGCGCGTGGCTGGCCGACGGCTGGTACCGCGGCAAGTTCGGCATCCGCGGGGCGAACCGCAACCTGTACGGCGAGCGCACCGCGCTGCTGGCGCAGCTGGAGGTCGACCTGGCCGACGGCCGCCGCCTCGTCGTGGGCACCCACCCGGGGACGGGGGAGGACGGCCGCGCGTGGCGGGCCGCGGACAGCCCGGTGCTGGCGGCGAACCTGTACGACGGCGAGACGTACGATGCGCGCGAGGAGCTCCCCGGCTGGAGCGCGCCGGGGTTCGACGACGCGGCCTGGACGGGGGTGCGCCCGTACGAGCGCGACCGGGCCACCCTGGTGGCCGCGGACGGCCCGCCGGTGCGCTGCACGCAGGAGCTGCGGCCGGTGGCGGTGCTGACCAGCCCGAGCGGGCGCACCGTCCTGGACTTCGGGCAGAACTTCGCCGGCCGGGTGCGCATCCGCGTGCGCGGGGCGGCGGGGCAGCGGGTGCGGCTGCGCCACGCGGAGGTGCTGCAGGACGGGGAGCTGTTCACCCGGGCGCTGCGCACGGCCGCCGCGACCGACGAGTACGTGCTGGCCGGGCGCGGCGAGGAGGTGTGGGAACCCCGCTTCACCGTCCACGGGTTCCGCTACGTCGAGGTCACCGGCTGGCCGGGCGCGCTCGGCGACGGCGACGTCGTGGCCCGCGTCCTGCACTCGGACATGAGGCGCACGGGGTGGTTCACGTGCTCGGACGCGCGGGTGGACCGGCTGCACGAGAACGTCGTGTGGAGCACGCGCTCGAACTTCCTGGACGTGCCGACGGACTGCCCGCAGCGCGACGAGCGGCTGGGCTGGACCGGCGACATCCAGGTGTTCGCGCCGACGGCGGCGTCCCTGCACGACGTCGGGGGTTTCCTGTCCTCGTGGCTGGCGGACGTGGCCGCGGAGCAGTTCGAGGACGGCACCGTGCCCTGGTACGTCCCGGACGTGCCGGGCGGCGACGTGTGGACGCCGGCGCGGCCGGGCGCGGTGTGGGGCGACGTCGCGGTCCTGACGCCGTGGGTCCTGTACGAGCGCTACGGCGACACCGGGGTGCTGCGCCGCCAGTACGACAGCGCGAAGCGGTGGGTGGACCTGGTGGCCCGCCTCGCCGGTCCGGGCCGGCTGTGGGACAGCGGGTTCCAGCTCGGCGACTGGCTGGACCCGGCGGCCCCGCCGCAGGACCCGGCGGACGCGCGCACCGACCGCTACCTGGTGGCGACGGCGTACTTCGCGCGCTCGGCGCAGGTCCTGTCGCAGATCGCGGGTGTCCTCGGGCACGACGACGACGCGACGTCCTACGACGCGCTGGCGCGCGAGGTGCGCAGCGCGTTCGTCAAGGCGTACGTGCTGCCCGGCGGGCGGCTGACGAGCGACGCGCAGACGGCGTACGCGCTGGCGGTCGTGTTCGACCTGCTGCCCGACGAGGCGTCGCGCCGCGCCGCGGGCGACCGGCTGGCGGAACTGGTCGCCGAGGCGGGCCACCGCATCGCCACGGGTTTCGCCGGCGTCAACCTCGTCACCGACGCGCTGTCGCTGACCGGGCACGACGACGCCGCGCTCGGGATGCTCACCGAGACCGGCTGCCCCTCCTGGCTGTACCAGGTGCTCATGGGGGCGACGACGACGTGGGAGCGCTGGGACGGCCTGCTGCCCGACGGCACGCCGAACCCGGGCGAGATGCTGTCGTTCAACCACTACGCGCTCGGGTCGGTGGCCGACTGGGTGCACCGCACCGTCGGCGGCCTGGCGCCCGCCGCGCCCGGGTACCGGGAACTGCTGGTGCGTCCCCGCCCCGGCGCCGGCATCACCTCGGCGTCGGTGCGGCACGAGACCCCGCACGGCACCGCCGCGGTGTCCTGGCGGGTGCGCGACGGCGTCCTCGCCGTGGACGTCCACGTCCCGCTCGGGGTGAGCGCGGTGCTGGACCTGCCGGGCGCCGAGCGCACCCGCGTGGGCGCCGGGTCGCACCACGTGGAGGTGCCGGCGGCGTGAGGACCGGCGGGTGGGCCCCCGCACCGGGGGCCCACCCGCTCACGCCACCGAGAACCCGCCGTCGACCTTCAGGTCCTGCCCGTTGACCATCGCGGAGGCGTCGGAGGCGAGGAACACCACGGCGTTGCTGACGTCGGCCGGTTCGGCGAAGTGCCCCAGCGGGATCCGCGCGAGCATGGGCGCGGCCTTGACCTCCTCGCCCCAGACCCGCTGCCCCATCTCCGTCATGACGACGGTCGGGCTGACGGTGTTCGCCCGCACGCCCGACGGTCCCAGTTCCAGCGCCAGGACCTTCGTCGCCATGTTCAGCGCGGCCTTGCTCGTGGAGTAGGCGTAGTGCTCGGCCAGCGCGAGCGAGCCCGCCAGCGAGGAGACGTTGACGACGCTGCCGCCCCCGGCCGCCGCCATCGCCCGCCCGATCCGCGAGCCCAGCAGCGCGGGCGCGCGCACGTTCACCGCCATCGTCAGGTCCCAGGTGTCCGCGTCGACGTCGACGGCCATCTGCGGGAAGGAGATCCCGGCGTTGCTGACGAGGACGTCCAGGCCGCCGAACGCCGCCAGGGACTCCTCCGCCAGGCGCTCCACGTCCGCGGCCCGCGCCAGGTCGGCGGTGACGACGGCGGTGCGCACGCCGTGCTCGCGGGTCACGGCCTGCGCCAGCGGTTCCAGCGCGGCCGCCGAGCGGGCGGACAGGACGAGGTCGGCGCCGGCGGCGGCCAGGGCGCGCACCACGTCGGTGCCGATGCCCTGCGAGGCGCCGGTGACGAGGGCGCGCTTGCCGGTGAGGTCGAACGGGGTGCTCACGGGGGTCCTCCGGGACGGTGCGGGGTCTGGGGCGTCGGGGGTCAGGCGCCGAGCTCGGCGGCGAGCTCGGCGGCGGTGGCGGGGTCGGTGACCAGCTGGGTGAAGTGCCGCCCGCGCGCGCCGGCGACGATGCTCGGCACCTTCACCGAGCCGTGGGCGACGGCGATGCGGACGGGCACGGCGTGCAGGACGTCGAAGGGGACGGCCATGAGGCGGTCCACGCCCTCCCAGGCGACCTCGTGCCCCTCGGCGTCGTAGAAGCGGCTGACGACGTCGCCGACGGCGCGGCGCACCCCCTCCTCCCCGACGGGCACGAACCCGGGGATCGACGCGCGCCGCGCGGGCGGTGCGCCCACGCCCATGACGGCGCAGCGCGCCCGCGCCCACAGGTCGAACACCCGCTGGATCGAGGGGTCGGCCAGCAGGCCGGCGCGCAGCTCGGCGCCCGGGACGGCGGGGGCGAACAGGAAGCGGGGGACGCCGCCGACGGCGGCCGCCACCTGCCGGGTGATCTCGTTGGTGGCGTACCAGGCCTCCGGCTCGTCCTGCCCGCCGACCATGGGCACCACGAGGACGCCGGGCATCGGGGGCAGGTCGCGCTGGGCGACCTCGTAGACGGTGCGGCCGGAGCTGACCAGGAGCACGTCGTCGCGGCCGAGGCCGACACCGGCCAGGACCTCCGCCAGCGCGGGGGAGACGGCGTCGGCGACGTGCCCGGCCGCGGCCGCGGCGGACAGGACGACCCGCTCCAGCCCCAGGGCGTCCTCCAGGCGGGCGGCCAGGCCGGTGGGGTCGTGCTCGTCGGGGGGGACGACCTCGATGCGCACGATGCCGCGCTCGCGGGCCTCGCGCAGCAGCCGGCTGACGGTGGCCCGGCTGGTGCCCAGGCGCGCGGCGATCTCCGCCTGGGTGGCGTCCTGCAGGTAGTAGAGCGTCGCCGCGGTGTGCATGAGGGCCGCCGGGAACCGGGCCCCGGTGGGTCCGGCGGGCCCGGGGCGCGCCGGGTCGCCGGTGGGGGTCGTCGCCACGTCGGCCTCCTCCTCGTGCGCGGCGGGCGCCTCGTCGCGGCGGCCGCCGTCCGTGCTCGTCCGACTCCGGTGTCCGGATCCCTGCACAGATGTGCTGGACAAGTGTGCCGCACCGGCCGTAGCGTGCGGAAGGCCGCAGCGCGGCGGACCCGACGGAGGGGCCACGCCGCACGAGGGCCGGACCACGTCCGCGGCCCGCGCCGACCCGGCCGGACCAGGACGCCCACCGCACCGGTGATCCCCGACACCCACCCCCGACGCCGACTGCGAAGGAGCAGCGCAGATGAGCGACCTGCCGGACACCATGAGGGCCGTCGTCGTCCACGGCCCGCGCGACTACCGCCTCGAGCGCCTGCCCGTGCCCACCGCCGGTCCCGGCCAGGCGCTGCTGAAGGTGGAGGCCGTGGGCATCTGCGCCTCGGACCTGAAGTGCTACCACGGCGCCGCGAAGTTCTGGGGCGACGAGAACCGTCCCGCCTGGACCGAGACCGGGGTCGTCCCCGGCCACGAGTTCACGGGCCGGATCGTCGAGATCGACGAGGAGGCCTCGCGCCGCTGGGGCGTCGCCGCCGGCGACCGCGTCGTGGCCGAGCAGATCGTGCCGTGCTGGAACTGCCGGTACTGCGGCCGCGGCGACTACCACATGTGCCAGCCGCACGACATGTTCGGCTTCAAGCGCCGCACCCCCGGCGCGATGGCCGAGTACCTCGTGCTGCCGGCCGAGGCCCTGGTCCACAAGGCACCGGGTGACCTGCCGCCCGCGCACGTCGCCTACGCCGAGCCGCTGTCGTGCGCGATGCACGCGGTGGAGCGCGCGGACATCCGCTTCGACGACACCGTCGTCGTCGCCGGCTGCGGCCCCATCGGCCTGGGCATGATCGCCGGTGCGGCCGCCAAGTTCCCCCAGCGCATCATCGCCCTCGACGCGCTGCCGCAGAAGCTGGCGCTGGCCGAGAAGTGCGGCGCCGACGTCACGCTGAACATCACCGAGGTCGACGTCGTGCAGGTGGTCAAGGACCTCACCGACGGCTACGGCGCCGACGTCTACATCGAGGGCACCGGGCACCCCTCGGCGGTGCCGCAGGGCCTGAACCTGCTGCGCAAGCTGGGCACCTTCGTCGAGTACAGCGTGTTCAAGGACCCCGTGAGCGTGGACTGGTCGATCATCAGCGACGACAAGGAGCTCAACGTCCTGGGCGCCCACCTGGGGCAGAACACCTGGCCGGCGGCGCTGAAGCTCATCGAGTCCGGGCGTCTGCCGATGGACGAGATCTGCTCGCACCAGCTGCCGCTGGAGCGGTTCCAGGAGGGCTTGGACCTGGTGGCGGACTCGGCGAACTCCGTGAAGGTCTCCCTCATCCCCTGACGCACCCGCGTCGCCCCTCCGGCGCACCGCGCCGTCCACCACCGGGGACCCGCCCGCGGGTCCCCGGTGCGACCCCTCGCGCCGTGCGGCGCCCCCTCGCGCGCTGCCGCGCCCCAGGCGCCCGCACGGCCCCCACCCACCGCGACGGAGCGAGACATGACCAGCACCCAGCGGCCCTCCCGGCGGGACCTGCTGCGCACCCTCGGTGCGGGCGGGGCAGCCCTCGCCACCGGGACGGCGCTCACCTCCTGCGGGATCGGCAGCGCCGCCCCGCCGGGCAACGGCGCCGCGGAGGTCACCGGTCCCTTCGACTGGCGCGCCGCCGAGGGCGAGACCCTCACGATCCTGCAGACCCCGCACCCCTACCAGCAGAGCTTCCAGCCGCTGCTGCGCGAGTTCTCCGAGCTGACCGGCATCGAGGTCCGGGCCGACATCGTCGCCGAGTCCGGCTACTACACGAAGCTGAACACCGAGCTGGCCGGGCAGACCGGCGCGCACGACGTGTTCATGGTGGGCGCCTACTTCCTGTGGCAGTACGGCCCGCCGGGCTGGATGGAGGACCTCGGCCCCTGGATCGAGAACGAGTCCGCCACCAACCCCGAGTACGACTTCGAGGACTTCTTCGAAGGGCTGCGCACCTCCACCCGCTGGGACTTCCAGAAGGGCTCCCCGCTGGGCACCGGTGCGCAGCTGGCGATCCCGTGGGGCTTCGAGACGAACGTCGTCTGCTACAACAAGGCGTACTTCGACCGGCGCGGCATCGCGCTGCCGGACACGTTCGACGACTTCGTCCAGCTCGCCGTCGACCTCACCGACCGCTCGGAGAACCGCTACGGCGTCGCCTTCCGCGGCTCCAAGTCGTGGGCCACCATCCACCCCGGCTTCATGAGCCAGTTCACCCGCGAGGGCGCGCGCGACTACGAGCTGCAGGGCACCGAGCTGGTCGCCACGATGGACTCCGACGTGGCCGTCGACTTCACCACCAAGTGGGTCGAGCTGGCCCGCCGGGCCGGGCCCACCTCGTGGACCACCTACGAGTACCCCGACGCCACCGGCGACCTCGGCGACGGCTACGCCATGATGTGCTACGACGCCGACTCGGCCACGTACCCGAAGAACCAGCCCGGGGCCAGCCGCGAGGCCGGCAACCTGGGCTGGTACCCGGGCCCGGCCGGCCCGGACGGCAGCTACGGCACGAACCTGTGGACGTGGGCGCTGGCCATGAACGCGGCCTCGCGCAAGAAGCAGGCCGCCTGGCTGTTCATCCAGTGGGCCACCGGCAAGGACGCCATGTCCAAGGCCGTGCAGCAGGGCTCGTTCGCCGACCCGCCGCGCCAGTCCGTCTTCGACGGAGCGTTCAAGCAGACGCTGGGCGGCTTCCCCGGGTACCTGGAGACCTTCGAGCGCGTCATCGACGAGACGAAGATCCAGTTCACCCCGCAGACGAAGTTCTTCGAGACCACCGAGAACTGGGCGGTGGCCCTGCAGGACATCTACGCCGGCGAGGACGCCCGGCAGCGCCTGTCCGACCTGGCCTCGGCCAGCACCGCGAGCGTGAACACGTGAGCCCGCAGGAGCGGGGAGGAGAGCGATGAGCACCACGAGCGCGTCCCGGGACACCTCGCGCGGCACGCCGCCGCGCCGGGACCTGCCGGTCGTCCCGGCGTCCCGGCGCCGGCTGCGGCCCTACCTGCTGTCCGTGCCGGCCGTCGCCCTGATCGTCGGCATCCTGTACCCCTTCGTCATCGGGGTCGTCTACACCGTCCTCAACTACGCGGCCACCAACCCGAACCCCTCCTTCGTCGGGTTCGACAACTTCGCCGCCGTCCTGGGCGACTCGCTGTTCTGGCGCAGCGTGCGCACCACCCTGCTGTTCGCGGTGGCGGCGACGGCCCTGGAGACCGTCCTCGGCGTGGCGATCGCGCTGCTGCTCAACCGCTCCAGCCTCGTCGGGCGGATCTTCGAGAAGGTCCTCATCCTGCCGCTGATGATCGCCCCCGTCATCGCCGGCACCATCTGGGGCGTCATGTTCAACCCCCAGTTCGGGATCCTCAACCACGTCCTGGGGCTGGGCTCCACCTTCGACTGGCTCAGCGCCGACCGCGCCCTGTGGTCGTCCGTGCTCGTGGACGCCTGGATCTTCACGCCGTTCGTGGCGATCCTCGTGCTGGCCGGCATCCGCTCGCTGCCCAAGGAGCCGTTCGAGGCCTCCGACGTCGACGGCGCGAGCTGGTGGTACATGTTCCGCCGCCTCATGCTGCCGATGATGTGGCCGTACGTCCTGGTCGCCGTCATCTTCCGCTTCATGGACTGCCTGAAGGTGTTCGACGTCATCAACGTCCTCACCGCCGGCGGTCCCGGCGTGGCGACCACGACGCTGCAGGTCGCCGCGTTCCAGAGCTCGATCACCAACCTCAACTACTCCCGCGGCAGCGTCTACATGTTCCTGCTGTGGGTCATCGTGTTCATCACCGCGCGCTACCTCGTGAGCGTGCTCGGGAAGGCGCAGCGCCGCGCTGCGGGAGCGGAGGGCTGATGGCCGCCAGGGAGCTCATGCCGGGGCAGCGGCGCTTCACCGTCGGCAGCGTCACCGCCGACCTGCTGCTGCTGCTGTGGTTCGTGTTCGCGCTGTTCCCCATCGTGTGGATGTTCCTGCTGTCGCTGAAGACGACCGCGGAGCAGACCACCACGTACTTCGCGTTCACCCCGACGCTGGAGAACTTCGCCACCGTCCTCACCCAGCGCGGGGAGGACCTGACGGGCGTCGACTTCCTCGCCGCGCTCGGGACGAGCGTGGTCAACTGCGCCGGCGCGGTGCTGGTCTCGCTCCTCATCGGCATCCCGGCCGCCTACGCGGCGGGGCGGTGGAAGTTCCGCGGGTCCGAGGACCTCATGTTCACGCTGCTGTCGTTCCGGTTCGCCCCGGAGCTCATGGTCATCGTGCCGCTGTTCGTCATCTACACCCAGGTCGGCCTGTTCGACACCAAGCTGGGCATGGTGTGGGTGCTGCAGCTGGTCACCATGCCGCTGGTGGTGTGGATCCTGCGCTCGTACTTCCAGGACCTGCCCGCCGACCTGGAGCAGGCCGCCCTCGTCGACGGCTACACCCGCGTGCGGGCCTTCCTCACCGTGGCGCTGCCGCTGGTGCGGCCCGGCATCGCGGCCGCCGCGCTGCTGTCGTTCATCTTCGCCTGGAACAACTACATCTTCCCGCTCATCCTGTCCGACGCGAACGCCACGACCATGACGGTCGCCGTCACCCGCTACCTCGGCGGCGGCGGGCAGGCCTACTACAACCTGACGGCCGCTGCCGCGCTGCTGGGCGCGCTGCCGCCGCTCGTCCTCGCCCTGACCATCCAGCGCTACCTGGTCCGGGGCCTGTCGTTCGGGGCGGTGAAGGCCTGATGGCCACGGTGGAGCTGAAGGACGTGACCACGCGGTACGGCGACGTCACCGCCCTGGACTCGGTGTCGCTGTCGGTGGGGGAGGGGGAGTTCTTCGTCGTCCTCGGCCCCTCCGGCGCCGGCAAGACGACGATGCTCAAGAGCGTCGCCGGCCTCGTCGACACCGCCGCGGGCGACGTGCTCATCGGCGGCACCCCGATGGCCGGCGTCGAGCCGTACCACCGCAACGTCGCCATGGCGTTCGAGAGCTACGCCCTCTACCCGCAGAAGACGGTGTTCGACAACCTCGCCTCCCCGCTGCGCTCGGGACGCACCGGCACCTACAGCGCCGAGGAGCAGCGGCAGCGCATCGAGGCCGTCACCACCACGCTGGGCATCGCCCACCTGCTGAAGCGCTTCCCGCGCGAGCTGTCCAACGGCCAGCGCCAGCGCGTCGCCCTGGGCCGCGTCCTCGTGCGCCCGGCCGACGTGTACCTGCTGGACGAGCCGCTGTCGCACCTGGACGCCAAGCTGCGCGCCGCGATGCGCGCGGAGCTGAAGCAGCTGGGCGAGGTGTCGAACACCACCTCCCTGTACGTCACCCACGACTACCAGGAGGCCCTGGCCCTCGGTGACCGCGTCGCGGTGCTGCGCGCCGGCCGCGTCGTGCAGGTCGGCACCCCCCAGGAGGTGTGGCACCAGCCCGTGGACACCTTCGTCGCCCGGGCGCTGGGCCAGCCGGAGGTCAACCTGCTGGACGCCGAGGTGGCCGACGGCCGGCTCGTCGCGGCCGGTGGCGCGGTCAGCCTGCCCGCCCCCGCCCACCTGGACCTGCCCGGCGGGCGGGCCCGGCTGGGTGTCCGCCCGCGCGACCTGAGGGCCGGCGCCCCGGCCGGCGCGGACGACCTCGCGGTGCGCGGGCGCGTCACGCTGGCCGAGCGGCTGGGCCGCGTCACCGAGATCGCCGTGGACGTGGCCGGCACCGAGCTCATCGCCGTCACCGACTCCGACGTGCGCGCCCGCGAGGGCGACGTCGTCGACCTCCACCTGCCGCTGGGCGACGTCCACGTGTTCGCCCCCCGCGCGCACGGCGAGCCGGCCGACGCGGACACCCCGCGCCTGGGGTCCGCCCGCCCGCGCGCCGCCGCCACCCCCGACGCCCGGACCGGAGCCTGAGATGACCGCCACCACCGAGCGGACCGGCGCCAAGAGCCTGGTCCTGGAGGACCTGCACAAGAACTACACCGCCCGCGGCCGGGAGTCCTTCCACGCCGTCAAGGGCATCGACCTCGACATCCGCCCCGGGGAGCTGGTGGCCCTGCTCGGCCCGTCCGGCTGCGGCAAGACCACCACCCTGCGGATGATCGCCGGCCTGGAGACCGTGACCTCCGGCGACATCCGCGTCGGCGACCGCTCGGTCGCCGACCTGCCGCCCGGCAAGCGGGACATCGGGGTGGGGTTCGAGAGCTACGCCCTCTACCCGCCGCTGACGGTGCGGGAGAACCTCGCCTACGGCCTGAAGGCGCGCGGCGCGAAGGACGCCGACGCCCGCGTGGAGGCCATCGCCGAGCGCCTGGAGATGACCGACCTGCTGCCGGTGCGGCCGGCGAACCTGTCCAGCGGGCAGAAGCAGCGCGTCGCCCTGGGCCGGGCACTGGTCCGCAACCCGCCCGTCCTGCTGCTGGACGAGCCCCTGTCGCACCTGGACGCCGCCCAGCGCCAGCGGGTGCGCCGCGAGCTGAAGGTGCTGCAGCGCGAAGCCGGGTGCACCACCATCGTCATCACCCACGACCAGCTGGAGGCGCTCAGCCTGGCCGACCGGCTGGCCGTGATGGACGCCGGCGTCATCCAGCAGTTCGGCACCGCCGACGAGATCTTCGACGACCCGGCGAACCTGTTCGTCGCCGACTTCGTGGGCGAGCCGAAGATCAACGTGGTGGAGGGCGTCGTGGAGTCGCCCGGCCTGGTGCGCCTCGGGCGCGAGGGGCGCCTGGCCACCGCCGCCACGTCGCCCGCGGCCGGGACCGCCGTCACCGTCGGGCTGCGGCCGCAGGACGCGCGCGAGGCCCGCGGGGACGAGCCCGCCGTGCCCGCGGAGGTCGTCGTCTTCGAGGACCTCCTGGAGTTCGGCCTGGGCACCGTGCGCGTGGAGGGCCTGGACGCCACGCTCGTCGTGCAGACCCCCGCCGGGGTGCGCTGGCGGCGCGGGGACGTCGTGCGCCTGGCCGCCGCGCCCGAGCGCGTGCACCTGTTCGACCCGGACGGCGGCGCGCGCCTGCGCTGAGCGGCCGTGCCCGGCACGTCCGGCCGCCCCGGCCGCGGCGTGCTTGGGTGGACGCGTGGATCGGGGGGTCGGCTGGTGGTCGCGCGTGCCGGCGCGTAGGTCGCGGCAGGTGGCGGCGGACGCCGCGTGGCTGGTGCTGGTGGCGCTGGCCGTCGCCTGCGGGCGCGCCGTGCACCGGGCGGTGTCGGCGCTGGCCGACCCGGCCCGCGGGTTCGCCGCCGGCGCCGACGACCTCGCCGGACGGCTGCGCGACGCGGGCGAGCGGGTGGCCGGCGCTCCTCTGGTCGGCGACGAGGTCGCCGCCCCGCTGACGGGTGCGGCGGACGCCGCCGCCTCCCTGGGCGCGGCCGGCGCCGAGCAGGCCGAGGCCGCTGCCCGGCTCGCGCTGACCCTGGGCCTGCTCACCGCTCTCGTGCCCGCGCTGGCCCTCACCGCGCTGCACCTGGGCGCCCGGCTGCGCTGGCGCCGCCGCGCCGGCCGGGCGCTGCGGCTGGCCCGGGCCCCGGGCGGCGACGAGCTGCTCGCCCTGCGCGCCCTGGCCGTCCTGCCCGCCGAGCAGCTCCTGGGCGCGCACCCCGAGCCGTCCGCGGCCTGGCGGCGCGGGGACCCGGACGCCGTGCGGGCGCTGGCCGACCTGCACCTGCGCTCGGTGGGCGTGCGCCGCTGACGGGTCCGCCAGGTCGAGGCCGCGCGGTCGCCGCCGCGCGGGAACGCCGCCCGGGGAGGAGCATCGCCCGGTGTGGAACACCGACACCTCGGCCGCTCCGGCCTGAAGATCTCCGAGATCACCTACGGCAACTGGCTGACCCACGGGTCCCAGGTGGAGAACGACGCCGCCAAGGCCTGCGTGCACGCCGCGCTGGACGCGGGCATCTCCACCTTCGACACCGCCGACGTGTACGCCAACACCGCCGCCGAGACCGTCCTGGGCGAGGCGCTGAAGGGCCAGCGGCGGGAGTCGCTGGAGATCCTCACCAAGGTCTTCGGCCCGATCGGGCCCAAGGGCCCCAACGACACCGGCCTGTCCCGCAAGCACGTGCTGGAGGCGTGCGAGGGCTCGCTGCGCCGGCTGGGCACCGACCACATCGACCTCTACCAGGCCCACCGGTACGACTACGCGACGCCGCTCGAGGAGACGATGCAGGCGTTCGCGGACCTCGTCCGCCAGGGCAAGGTGCTGTACGTCGGCGTCAGCGAGTGGACCGCCGAGCAGCTGCGCGACGGGCACGCGCTCGCCCAGCAGCTGGGTTTCCAGCTGATCTCGAACCAGCCGCAGTACTCGATGCTGTGGCGCGTCATCGAGGGCGAGGTCGTGCCGACCTCCCGCGAGCTCGGCGTCTCGCAGGTGGTGTGGTCGCCCATCGCCCAGGGCGTCCTGACCGGCAAGTACCGCCCCGGCGCCCAGGCGCCGGAGGGTTCGCGCGCCACGGACACCAAGGGCGGCGCGGACATGATCGCGCGGTGGATGCGCGACGACGTCCTGGAGCGCGTGCAGCTGCTGCAGCCCGTCGCCGGTGACCTCGGGCTGTCGATGGCCCAGCTGGCCGTGGCGTGGGTGCTGCAGAACGAGAACGTCGCGACCGCGATCATCGGTGCTTCGCGCCCGGAGCAGGTCGCCGACAACGCCGGTGCCGCCGGGGTGCGGATCCCCGCCGACGCGATGGCCCGGATCGACGAGGTCCTCGGCGACGTCGTCGAGCGCGACCCGGCCAGGACGCTGGAGAGCTCCCCGAAGCAGCGGGAGGTCTGAGCCGGTCCCCGGGCGGCGCGCACCCGCTGCGCGCCGCCCGGCGGCCCTCAGCGCCAGGTCAGCGCCAGGTCAGCGCCAGGTCAGCGCCGGGTCAGCGCCGGGTCAGCGCCAGGACGCCCCGACGCGCCGCTCGACGTCGGCGCGCTCGTCCAGCGGCCACGTCGGCACGTCCAGCAGCAGCGGCAGCAGGTCGGGGGACGTGGTGATCGCGGCGAACGCCGTGCCGACCGTCACCCCGTGCGCGGGAACGTCCCGCACCTCCACCCGCGCACCGGCGCGCACCGTCCCCGGCTCCAGCACCCGCAGGTAGGCGCCGGGCACCCGCGCGGCCGTGAAGCGCGGCACCCAGCGCTCCTCGCCCAGGTGCAGGGAGAACGTGCGGCAGGGGACGCGCGGGCAGCTGACCTCCAGCACCGGGCCGCCGTCGCCGACGTGCCAGCGCTCGCCGAGCACCGCGCCCGTCACGTCGACGCCCGCCGTCGTCAGGTTCTCCCCGAAGCAGCCGTCGGCCAGCGCGCGGCCCAGCTCGCCCTCCCAGGCGTCCAGGTCCTCGCGGGCGTACGCGTAGACGGCCTGGTCGTCGCCGCCGTGGTGGCGGCGGTCGCCGACGTGGTCGCCGACCAGGCCGCTGCCGCCGGTGCCCTTCGGGCCGGGGGCGCGCACCGGCACCGGGTGGTCCACGGGCCGCTTGGCGATGCCGGTGGTCACCGTCCCCGCCGCGCCGCCGCTCTTGGCGGGGTTGGGGCGCGACGCCCCCAGGTTCACGCTCCGGACCGTGCTCACGCCGGGCACGCTAGCCGGGCGGGCGCGGCGGCCTCCAGCGACTTCCGGGCGGGCGCTAGCCTCGCCGGGTGGCGAGCGCAGCGAGCACCGCGTACGGCGACCCCGGCAGCGGCGGTCAGGGGACGACGTACGTCCTCATCGACGGGGAGAACATCGACGCGACCCTGGGCGCGTCCATCCTCGACGGCCGTCCCGCGCCCGAGCAGCGCCCGCGCTGGGAGCGCCTGCTCGACTTCGCCCGCACCACGTTCCAGCAGCCCGCCAAGGGACTGTTCTTCCTCAACGCCACCAGCGGTCACCTGCCGATGTCGTTCGTGCAGGCCCTGCTGGCCATCGGCTACCAGCCGATCCCGCTGGCCGGCACCGGCGGGGAGAAGGTCGTCGACATCGGCATCCAGCGCACGCTGGAGGCGATCGTCCCCCGCGACGGCGACGTCCTGCTCGCCACCCACGACGCCGACTTCGTGCCGCAGGTCGACGCCCTGCTCACCGGCGACCGGCTCGTCGGCCTGTTCGCGTTCCGCGAGTTCGTCAGCTCCCAGTACACGCCGCTGGTGGAGCGGGGCCTGAAGGTCTTCGACCTCGAGGACGACGTGCGGGCCTTCAACGTCGTCCTGCCGCGCGTGCGGATCATCCCGCTCGGCGACTTCGACCCCGTCCGCTACCTCTGAGGGCCCGGCCGGCGCCGGCCCACCGCTGAGTCGCGGTCGCCGGTGGGGTCACCACCGGTGTGGGTCCCGCCTTCGAGCGCCTCGTCCTGGCCCCGGGCGGGTGCGCCGCCGCCCAGCCGCGGTGGCGCGGCTGCCTCGCGCTCGTCACCGCCGGCCGCGTCGACCTCGTGGGCGTGCTCGCCCTCGTCGCCGGCGAGGAGGGCGGCCCGGCCGGCGCGTCGGTGCGCCTGGAGCGGGGCGCGTTCGTGCCGCTGGGCGACCTCGGCCCGGTGACGTTGCGCAACCCCGGCCCGGGGGAGGCGGTGGTGGTGCTGCTGCTCCTGCCCGCCCGCTCAGCGGACGGCGACGGGCTCCTCGCGGGAGGTGCGGGCGGCGTCGAGGCGGCCGGTGCGGGTGGCCCAGCGCTCGAACCAGATGGTGAACAGGGGCGGGACGGCGGCGCCCAGGGCCAGCAGCGCCACCCACCAGCGCCAGCGCAGCACGAGGGCCGCGACGACCGCGGAGACGCAGTAGACGACGAACGCGCCGCCGTGGACCGCGCCGACCACGGGGACGCCGCCCTCGTGCGGGGCCTCGACGACGTGCTTGAGGAACATCGCGACCAGCAGGGCCGACCAGGACAGCGCCTCCACGACGGCGATGACGCGGAACCAGCGGGCTACGGCGGTGGTCACGGGACCTCCTTCGTCGGGGAGCGGTCCTCCGAGTCTGACGCCCTGTAGGAGACGCTCGCGACGCGGGGGCTGTGGGATCGCTCACCCGAGCCGCTCACCCGAGCCGCTCACCCGAGCAGCAGGTCGCCCTCCGCGGCCCGGCCCGGCGGGCAGCCCGCCCCTCCGGTGCGGCGCACCCACCCGGGCACGTCCTCGGCGGGCATCGGCGCGCCCAGGTGGTTGCCCTGCGCCAGCCGCACCCCCAGCGCCCGCAGCGGCGCCAGCTGCCCCTCGTGCTCCACGCCCTCGGCGAGCACCTGCAGGTCCAGCGCCCGGCACAGCGCGGTGATGCCCGTCAGCAGCGGCACGTCGCCGCCCGCCGACACCAGCGACGTCAGCGACCGGTCCAGCTTCACGGTGGAGACGGGGAAGCGGCGCAGGTACGACAGCGACGTGTAGCCGATGCCGAAGTCGTCCAGGTCCAGGTGGAAGCCGGCCGCGACGACCTCGCGCAGCGACTCGGCGATCCACGGGTCGTCCGGCAGCTCCTCGTGCTCGGTGATCTCCAGGTGCAGGCGGGCGGGGTCGATGCCGTGCCGGGCCGCCAGCGCCGAGACCCACCGCACGGTCCCGCGGCGCAGCAGGCTGCCCACCCCGAGGTTGACGTGCAGGTGCAGCGGCGGCAGGCCCTGCGCGTCCCAGCCGGCCAGGTGACCCAGGGCCCGCTCGGTGACGTGCTCGTCCAGGCGCGCGCCCAGCCCGGCGGCCTCGGCCTGCGGCAGGAACTCGTCCGGGCGCAGCAGGCCGGCGCGTGGGTGCCGCCAGCGCACCAGCGCTTCCGTGGCCACCACCCGCACCGGGTCCAGCACCACGACGGGCTGGTGGACGACGACCAGCTCGCCGACCTCCGCCGCGGGCGCCCCCTCCAGCAGCAGGCGGCGCAGCTCCTGCTGCAGGGCCAGCGCGCCCAGGACCTTCTCGCGCAGCTGCGGGCGGTAGGCCAGCGCGCGGCCCTTGCCGGCCTGCTTGGCCGCGTACATCGCCACGTCCGCGTCGACCAGGGCCTGCTCCAGCTCCACGCCCTCCGGCAGCGGGGCGGTGCCCACGCTCGCGGTGACCCGCCACGGCACGCCGGTGGCGTCGAACGGCGCCTCCAGCGCCTCCAGCAGCAGGTCGCCCGGCCCCTCCCCGAGGGGTCCGGTGCTCACCACGGCGATGAACTCGTCCCCGCCCGTGCGGCACACCACGCCGTGCGGGCCGACCGCCCGGCGCAGCCGGCCGGCCACGTCCAGCAGCAGCGCGTCGCCGACCGCGTGCCCGCGGGTGTCGTTGAGCTGCTTGAAGTCGTCCAGGTCCACCAGGCACACGTCCAGCGCCGCCCCGGGCAGCCGCGCGCGCAGGCCGGCCACGGCCCGCGGCAGACCGCGCCGGTTCACCAGGTCGGTCAGCGGGTCGTGGTCGGCGGCCCGCTCGGAGCGGCGCAGCGACAGCGCCGCCAGCAGCACGCCCGTGCAGGCCAGCACGTACCCGGCGGGGGCGACCACGGCCACGGCCACGTCGGGCAGCACGCCCAGCCGGCCCAGCAGCCACAGCGTCGGCACGGCGCAGAAGACCGGCACGACCGTCAGCAGGCGCTGGGCGCCGCCGCGCAGCTGCCCGCCGCCCCCGGGCGTCGCGAACCGCCGCATCGAGGGGTGCTGGGCGGCCGCCGCCAGCAGCAGCGCGGCCAGCGCGCCCGGCAGCCGCAGCAGCGGGCCGTGGTCGGCGACCACGTCGGCCAGCGCGGTCAGCAGGGTGCTCGTCACCAGCGACAGCCCCAGCGCCAGGACGACGAGGACGGTGGCCGGGGCGGTGCCGGTGCGGGTCGTCAGCAGCCGCAGCACCACGACGGCCAGCACGACGTCGGCGACCACCCCGGTGAGCACCGCCGGGTCGTCGACCCCGACGGCGCGCACCACGGCCAGCAGCTGCACCGCCAGCAGCGCGGTCCCGGCGGTGGTCAGCAGCACGTCCGGCCAGGCGGGCTGGCCGGTGCCCGGGCCGGCGCCGCGCAGGGTGCGCACGGTGAACGGCACGGCGGTCAGCGCGACGAGCTGCACGGCGGCCAGGCCCAGCCGCAGCGCCCCGGGGTCGCCGCCGGTGGCGGCCACGGCCACCTCGGCCGCGGCCGTCGTCACCAGCAGCGCCGCCGGCGCGGCCCACGCGCGCCGCACCTGCGGGCGGTGCCGGCGCACGCCGTGCAGCAGCACCAGCAGGGCGCCGGCGTGCACGACGACGGCGCCGGCCGCGGCCGTGACCGGGGTGCCCGGTGCGAGCGCCGCGACGACGGCGAGCGCGGCCAGCAGCGCCAGCGCCGCGAGCGCGCCCGCGCCCACGCCCAGGCGCGCCAGGGCGCGCGCCAGGGGGGCCGGGCCGCCGGGCGTGGTCTCGCGCATCCCGCTCCTCACGCCGGTCCGGCTCCGTCCCCCGGTGCTCCCGGTCCGCGCCCCCCGGCCCACCGGTCGGCTGTCCCCCGTACGTTCGGTCGCGGGGACGGGGGACTGGCTCGCCCGATCGGGTACCGCGACCGGCCGGGACCGTGCACGGCCCGGTGGCGGGCCCGGTGGCGCGCGCGACGGCGGTGCGTAGCGTGCCGGGCGTGAACAGCGACGACCCGGTGCCCGGCGTCCCCTCCCCGCCGCCCCGCGAGCGCGGGCCCGTGATCAGCTTGTGGGGCGGTGGGCCGTGGCAGGACCCCGCCCGGCGCGCCGAGGCCCGCGAGGCGGCCGCGGAGGTGGAGGAGCTCGGCTACGCGCGGCTGTGGCTCTCGGGCGGCTTCGACCCCGGCCTGCACCCCGTGTTCGGCGACCTGCTGGACGCCACCCGCGAGCTGGGCGTGGCCAGCGGCATCGTCAGCGTGTGGGCGGCCACGCCGCAGGAGCTCGCCGAGGCGTGGGCCGACCTGGAGCGCCGGCACCCCGGCCGCTTCCTGCTGGGCCTGGGCAACTCCCACGCCGCGGTCGTCGAGGGCAGCGGCGGGCGCTACGAGAAGCCGTACAGCAGGACGGTGGAGCACCTGGACGCCCTGGGCGACGCGGTGCCGCCGCAGCGGCTGGTGCTGGCCGCGCTGGGCCCGCGCATGCTGCGGCTGGCGCGCGACCGCACGCGCGGCGCGCACCCGTACTTCGTCCCGCCCGCGCACACCTCGCTGGCGCGCGAGGTCGTCGGCGCGTCGTCGTGGCTGGCGCCGGAGGTGGCCGTCGTCCTCGACGCGGATCCCGACCGGGCCCGCGCCGTGGCCCGCGAGCACACCCGCGGCTACCTGGCGCTGCCGAACTACGCGGACAACCTGCGGCGCCTGGGCTACGGCGACGACGACCTGCGCGACGGCGGCAGCGACCGCCTCGTCGACGAGCTGGTCTGCTGGGGCGAGCCGGCCACCGTGGCCGCGGGCGTCGCCCGGCACGTGGACGCCGGCGCCGACGAGGTCGCCGTGCAGGTGCTCACCGCCGACCCCGGGCGCTTCCCGCGCGCGGAGTGGGCGCAGCTGGCCGCAGCGCTGCTGCCCGCCTGAACGCGCGCGCGGCGGGTCCCGCCCCCGGGAGGGCGGGACCCGCCGCGCGGGCGGGGGAGCGGCGGTGCTCAGTCGGTGCCGGCCTCCATGGCGGCCCGGTCCAGCAGCTCCTCGTCGGGGGAGACGGTCCCGCGCGAGGCGATCGCCTCGGCGCCGCCCTCGTCCATCGCGCCGATGAGCCCGGTGGCGGCGGCCTGCGCCGCGCCGACCAGCACGGGCTGCTGCGCCTCGCCGACCAGGCCGATGCGCGCGTACTGCTCCAGGCGGGCGCGCGAGTCGGCGATGTCGAGGTTGCGCATCGTCAGCTGCCCGATGCGGTCCACGGGGCCGAACGCGGAGTCCTCGGTGCGCTCCATCGACAGCTTGTCGGGGTGGTAGCTGAACGAGGGGCCGGTGGTGTCGAGGATCGAGTAGTCCTCCCCGCGGCGCAGCCGCAGCGTCACCTCGCCGGTGACGGCCATGCCGACCCAGCGCTGCAGCGACTCGCGCAGCATGAGCGCCTGCGGGTCCAGCCAGCGCCCCTCGTACATGAGGCGGCCCAGGCGCCGGCCCTCGTTGTGGTAGCTGGCGACGGTGTCCTCGTTGTGGACGGCGTTGACGAGGCGCTCGTAGGCGGCGTGCAGCAGGGCCATGCCCGGCGCCTCGTAGATGCCGCGGCTCTTGGCCTCGATGATGCGGTTCTCGATCTGGTCGGACATGCCCAGCCCGTGCCGGCCGCCGATCGCGTTGGCCTCCAGCACCAGGTCCACCGCCGAGTCGAACTCCCGGCCGTTGATCGTGACGGGGCGGCCCTGCTCGAAGCCGACGGTGACGTCCTCGGGGGCGATCTCGACCTCGGGGTCCCAGAACCGCACGCCCATGATCGGCTCGACGAGCTCGATGCCGACGTCGAGGTGCTCCAGCCGCTTGGCCTCGTGGGTGGCGCCCCAGATGTTCGCGTCGGTGGAGTAGGCCTTCTCGGTGCTGGCGCGGTAGGGCAGGTCGCGCGCCTGCAGCCACTGCGACATCTCGGTGCGCCCGCCGAGCTCGGTGACGAAGTCGGCGTCCAGCCACGGCTTGTAGATGCGCAGGGACGGGTTGGCCAGCAGGCCGTAGCGGTAGAACCGCTCGATGTCGTTGCCCTTGTAGGTGGAGCCGTCGCCCCAGATCTGCACGTCGTCGGCGAGCATCGCGCGCACCAGCAGGGTGCCGGTGACGGCGCGGCCCAGCGGGGTGGTGTTGAAGTAGGCGCGCCCGCCGGAGCGGATGTGGAAGGCCCCGCACGTCAGAGCGGCCAGGCCCTCCTCGACGAGGGCGGCCCGGCCGTCGACGAGCCGCGCGACCTCGGCGCCGTAGTCCTGCGCGCGGCCGGGCACGGAGGCGATGTCGGGCTCGTCGTACTGGCCGATGTCGGCGGTGTAGGTGCACGGCACGGCGCCCTTCTCCCGCATCCAGGCGACCGCCACGGAGGTGTCCAGGCCGCCGGAGAAGGCGATCCCGACGCGCTCGCCGGTGGGCAGGGAGGTGAGGACCTTCGACATGCGGAAGATCATGCACGGAAGTGGATGAATATGCAAAGTGCTGCCGTGCCGGACCGGCGTGACAAGCGTCCTTGACGCGCGCTGGATCGTCGGACACGATCGCTCCATGACAAGCACGCTTGACACCTCCGGCCCGAGCCGCGGGGACCGCGCCCGGGCCCGCGCCTACGCGCGGGACTTCGTGCCCGCGATGGCCGCCTACGTCGTGGCGATCGCCGTCGTGACCGTCTGGGGCGGCCTGGACGGCGACAGCCCCTGGCGCTTCGCCTGGGCGCTGCTGCCCGTCCTGCCGGTCCTCGGCGTCGCGCGCGCCGTGGTCCGCGGGCTGCGCCGCTCCGACGAGCACGTCCAGCTCGTGCAGCTGCGCGGCCTGGCCGTCGGCTTCGGCGTCGCGGTGGTCGCCTGCGTCGTCCTCGGGATGCTGCAGCTGGCCGGCCTGGTGGTGCCCGTCGCGCCGTGGCTGGTCGTCGGGGCCGCGATGACCTCCTGGGCCGTGGCCGCGGCCGTCGCCTCGCGGTGAGGCGGTGCCGTGGACAACCGCATCCGCGAGCTGCGCACCGCCCGCGGCTGGACCCAGGCGGCCCTGGCCGACCTGCTCGACGTCTCGCGCCAGACCGTCAACGCCCTGGAGACCGGCCGCTACGACCCCAGCCTGCCGCTGGCCTTCCGCCTGGCGCGGGTGCTGGGCGAGCCCCTGGAGGCGATCTTCGACCCGGGCGAGGAGCGCAGCGCGGAGACGGCCGCGCCCTGACCCGGCCGGGGGCGGTGAGCGGCGTCAGTCGTGGGTGACGGGCTCGTGCCCGGCGTGCGAGGCCGGCTCGAGCTGGAACGTCGCGTGGTGCACGGCGACGGGGAAGTGCTCGGCCACGCACGCCTGCAGGTCGTCCAGGACCCGCGGGGCGTGCCCGTCGCCGAAGCAGGAGTCGTCGAGCACCACGTGGGCCGACAGCACCGGCAGCCCGGTGGTGATCTGGCTGGCGTGCAGGTCGTGGACCGCCCGCACGTGCGGCAGCTCGAGCAGGTGCCGGCGCACGTCCTCCAGGTCCAGGCCCGGCGGGACCGCCTCCAGCAGGACGCCGGTCGTCTCCCGCAGCAGGCGCAGCGTGCGCGGCAGGATGAGGCAGCCGATGAGGATCGACACCAGCGCGTCGGCGCGCGCCCAGCCGGTCAGCGCGATGACGGCGGCCGCGACGATGACCGCGACCGACCCCAGGCCGTCGTTGACGACCTCCAGCACCGCGGCGCGCACGTTGACGTTGCGCGCCGCGCCCGGCTGCCCGCGCCGGCCGCGCAGCAGGACGACGAGGCAGGCGACGTTGGCGACCAGGCCGACGACGCCGAAGACGAGCATGAGGCCGGAGGCCACCTCCGGTGGTTCCAGCAGCCGCCGCACGCCCTCGACGAGCACGAAGACGCCCACGGCCAGCAGCACCGAGGCCTGCAGGGTGGCCGCCAGCACCTCGGCGCGGCGGTAGCCCCACGTGCGCCGCGGGGAGGCCGGGCGCAGCGCGAGCGTGGCGGCGACGAGGGCGATGACCAGGCCCGCGACGTCGGTCAGCACGTGCCCGGCGTCGGCCAGCAGCGCCAGGCTGCCCGACCAGGCGGCACCCACGACCCCCACGACCAGGGCGGTCGCGGTGATGGCCACGACGACGGCCAGCCGCCGCCGGTCCTCGCGCGGGTCCCCGCCCAGCGCGTGCCCGTGGCCGTGCCCGTGGCCAGCGCTCACGAGGGCACCGCGCAGGTGGCCGGGTCGACGGCCAGGACGACGCCGAGCAGGTCGCCCAGGGCGTGGGCGATGCTCGCGTCGGCCAGCTCGTAGCGCGCCCGGCGCCCCTCGGGCACGGAGACGACCAGCCCGCACCCGCGCAGGCACGCCAGGTGGTTGGACAGGTTCTGCCGGCTCACCCCGAGCAGGTCGGCCAGCTCCGCCGGGTACCCCGGCGCCTCGCGCAGCGCCAGCAGCAGGCGCGCGCGCGTCGGGTCCGACAGGGCGTGCCCGAAGCGGGCGAGGACCTCGGCGTGGGTGGCGATCACCCGACCATCGTACAGCGAGCGCTGTATCCAGTCGAGCGTGAACCCAGCCGGGTGCCGCCGGCCGCTCCGGTCAGTCGCCCTCGGCCAGGACGAACGGGTGCACGCCGTCCGCCCCCGCCCGGCGCAGCTGGCGCGCCGCCACCGCCAGCGTCCAGCCCGAGCGCACCCGGTCGTCCACCAGCAGCACCCGCCGCCCCTCCACGGCCGCGTCCGCCGGCAACCGGAAGCGGTCGTGCACCTGCGCGAGGCGGTGGGCGGAGTTCACGTCGCTGCGGGTGGGGCCCGCGCCCGGGCGCAGCTCGAACGTCGCCAGCAGCGGCAGGTCCGCCCAGCGGGCCAGCCCGGCCGCCAGGTGCTCCACCAGCCGCGGGCGCGAGGCCGAGCACATCGCCACCACCCCGTCCAGGCCCAGGTCGCGGCCCCAGTCGCCCAGCACCTGCACCGCGGCGTGCCGCAGCGCCACCGGCACCTCGCCGTCCTCGGCGCCCGGCGCGAACAGCTCCCGCACCGCACCGCCCCAGCCCAGGTCCGTCATCCGGGCCACGACCCGGCCCTCGGCGGGCTGCTCCGCGGGCGCGATCCGGCCCCGCAGCTCCACGCCCAGCGCCGCCAGCCCGCTGGGCCACGTCCGCTTCGGCGGCAGCGGCACCCCCGGGCGGTCCAGGTCGGCGCCCGCGCGCGCCACCGCCGCCTCGTCCACCTCGGCCGTCAGCGCGAAGGCGCCGCACGTGTCGCAGCGCCCGCACGGCGCCGCCTCCTCGTCGTCCAGCGCGCGGCGCAGGAACTCCAGGCGGCAGCCCGTCGTGGCCTCGTAGTCGAGCATCGCCCGCTGCTCGACCTCGCGCGCCCGCGCCACCCGCTCGTAGCGCTCGGCGTCGTACTCCCACGGCCGGCCCGTCGCCTCCCAGCCGCCGCGCACCCGGCGCACCGCGCCGTCGACGTCCAGCACCTTCAGCATCAGCTCCAGCCGGCTGCGCCGCAGCGCCACCCGCGTCTCCAGCGCCTGCGTCGACAGCGGCTCACCGGCCGCGGTCAGCGCCTCCAGCGCCGCGCGCACGTCCGCCTCCGCCGGGAACCCCACCGAGGCGAACCAGCGCCACACGTCCTGGTCCTCCGCGCCCGGCAGCAGGACCACCGCCGCGTCGTCGATGCCGCGACCGGCGCGCCCGACCTGCTGGTAGTAGGCGATGGGGGAGGACGGCGCGCCCAGGTGCACGACGAAGCCCAGGTCGGGCTTGTCGAAGCCCATGCCCAGCGCGCTGGTGGCCACCAGCGCCTTGACCCGGTCGCCCAGCAGGTCCTCCTCGGCCTGCAGGCGCTCGGCCGGGTCGGTCTGCCCCGTGTAGGCGGCCGCCTCGATCCCGTGCGCGCGCAGGTGCGCGGCCACGTCCGCGGCCGCCGCCACCGTCAGCACGTAGACGATGCCCGAGCCCTTGAAGCGGGGCAGGTTCTCCACCAGCCACGCCAGCCGGTGCGCGTGCGAGGGCAGCCGCAGCACCCCCAGCCGCAGCGACTCGCGGTCCAGCGACCCGCGCAGCACCAGGACGTCCTCCAGGGTGCGGGTGCCCGTGACCGACAGCTGCTCGGCGACGTCGGCGGTCACGCGCGCGTTGGCCGTCGCCGTCGTCGCCAGGACCGGGATGCCGTCGGGCAGGTCCGCCAGGAGGGTGCGGATGCGCCGGTAGTCGGGGCGGAAGTCGTGCCCCCAGTCCGAGACGCAGTGCGCCTCGTCGACCACGAGCAGGCCCGTGGTGGCCGCCAGCTGCGGCAGCACCTCGTCGCGGAAGCCGGGGTTGTTCAGGCGCTCGGGGGAGACCAGCAGCACGTCCACTCGCCCGGCGCGCACGTCGTCGTACACCGCGCCCCACTCCTCGGCGTTCGTGGAGTTCACCGTCACCGCGCGCACGCCGGCGCGCTCGGCCGCGGCCACCTGGTTGCGCATGAGCGCCAGCAGCGGGGAGACGATGACCGTCGGGCCCGCGCCCCGCGCCCGCAGCAGCGCCGTCGCCACGAAGTACACCGCCGACTTGCCCCAGCCCGTGCGCTGCACCACCAGCGCGCGCCGGCGGTGCGCCACCAGCGCCTCGACCGCCGTCCACTGGTCCTCGCGCAGGGCCGCGGAGGAGTCCTGGACCAGCCGGCGCAGGACCTCCTCGGCCTCCGCGCGCAGGCCGGCGGTGGCCGCGTCGGTGCCGGGAGCGGCGTCGTCGAGGGTCGCGGTCGGGGCGGGGGTCTCCATGGCCGCGATGCTGCCACCGCGCCACGACACGGCCGCGCCGCGCGCCCGCACCGTCCACCGCCCGGCGCGACCGCCCCGCCGCTCAAGCCCTGTGGACCCCGTGACGACAACCCCCCATGGCCACCACGGTCCCCGCCGCGACCGCCCCCGCGCGCCGCGCGCAGTCCGCCGACCTGCCCGCCGACCCGCTGGCCGACCTGCCCGGCGAGGCGCTGACCGGGGCGCCCGCGACCGCCGCACCCGCGCTCACGGCCCGCGACGTCGCCGCCTCCCGCGGTGAGTGGGCCACCGCCGCCGACCTCGCCGACGAGGTCGCCCTCGCCCTGCGCCTGCTCGCCACCCGCCCCGGGCCCGCCCCCGCCGACGACCGCGCCGCCGACCAGGCCGCCCAGGAGGCCGCCCGCCTGCACCTGCTGGCGCGCGAGCCCGCCGCGGGCCTGGCCGTCCTCGACGCGCTGGCCCGCGCGCGTCCCGCCGTCCCGTCCCCCGCCGCGCCCACCGCGCCCGCCGAGGGGCCCCGCGCGGCCCTCGTGGCGGCCCTGCGCGCCGCCGCCGACCCCGGCCCCGCGGGCGAGCAGGCGTACCGCTGGCTCCTGGCCGGTCTGCGCAGCGGCGACTGGTCCGCCTCCTGGCACTCGGCCTACCTCGTCGGCGCGGCCGCCGACCAGCGCGGCGACCTGCCGACGGCCGACGAGATGTGGACCCGCGCGGCCTGCGTCCACGGCATCCGCACCCGACCCGTCGTCCAGCGCGCGGCCGTGGCCCGCCTGGCCCGCCGCGACCGCACCGACGCCGCCGACAGCGCCGCGGCCGCCGCCGAGGCCGCCGCGCTGCTGGCCGGCCTGCCCGGCGGCGCCGCCGCCGACGTGCCCGCGGTCCTGGCGACCGCCGCCGCGCTCACCGCCCGCGGCGACGGGCACGGCGCGGCCCTGCTGCTGGCCGCCCTGCACCCCGAGCTGCCGCCGGGGACCGCCGCCGGTGCGCTGCCGGCCGGGGCGCGCGCCACCCGCGCCGAGCTGACCGCCCTGGACCGCCTCGACGCGGACGCGACCGGCGCGCCCGTGCCGACCGCGGCCGCCGCCGCGGGGCTCGGCGCGCTGCTGCCGCTGGCCGCGGGCGCCGAGGGCCTGCCGGTCCTGCTGGCCGCCGCTCTCGCGGCCGCCGCCGGTGCCGCGGGGTCGCTGCGCCTGGCCCGCCACCGCCGCCGCAGCGCCCGCGCGGCCGCCCGCCGCGGCGCGCTGCGCGACCAGCGCCGCCAGCTGGACCGCTGCGTCTGCTACGAGGCGCCCGTGGTCACCGGCGCGCACGTGCGCACGGTCCTGGAGCACCACCTCCTGGCCGTCGACGTGCCCGCCGACGTCGCGGCGGACCTGCCCGCCGACCAGCCCGTGGACCCGCCCGTGGACCAGACCTCGGGCCCGTCCGCCGGGGGCGGTCGCCTGGCCTGGTGCCCGCGCACGGGGTTCCTGTGGCTGCACCGCGCGCAGGGCCCCGCCGGGCAGGCGCTGCTGCTGCGCGGGCGCCCCGTCGCGGCCCGGGACGGCGAGGGCGCCCGCACACCCTCGAGCGTCCCCACCGGCTTCTACCTCTGAGCCGCCCGCCGACCCGCTCACCCGGCCGGGTCGCCCCCGCGCGCCGGGCGCCGCGGCCGCGGTGTTGACTGCGGGCGTGCGCTACGTCGTGGTGGGGGCCGGAGCCGTCGGCGGGACGATCGGGGGCCGGCTGGCGCAGCACGGCCACGACGTCGTGCTCGTCGCCCGCGGTGCCCACGCCGAGCGGATGGCCGCCGACGGGCTGCGGGTGCTGACCCCCGACGGCCCCGTGCACGTGCGCCCGGCCGTGGCCACCGGCCCCGACGACGTCCGGCTGACCGCCGGGGACGTCCTCGTCCTCGCCGTGAAGGTGCAGGACACCGCGGCCGTGCTGCCCGCCTGGGCGGCCGCCCCCCTGGACGGCGGGCCGGCGGGGCTGACCGCCGGTTCGCGCCTGCCCGTGGTCTGCGCGCAGAACGGCCTGGAGGGCGACCGGCTGGCGCAGCGGTGGTTCCGCCACGTCGTCGGCGCCTGCGTCTACCTGCCCGCCACCCACCTGGAGCCGGGCACGGTCGTCGCCGAGGGGGCGCCCGTCTCCGGAGCCCTCCTGCTGGGCCGCACCACCGCGGGCCCGCGCGAGCACGCCGAGCGGGTCGCCGCCGACCTGTCCGGCGCGGGGTTCGTCGCCCGCGCGGTCGACGACGTCGGCCCCGCCCAGCGCGGCAAACTGCTGTCCAACACCGCCAACGCCGTCGACGCCGTCGTCCGCGACGAGGAGCTGGACGCAGGGGCCGCCGACGCCCTGCGCGAGGACGCCCGCGCCGAGGGCGCCGCCGTGTTCGCCGCCGCCGGCCTGCCCGTCGCCGACCAGCTGCAGGCCCTGCCGGAGCTGCGCGGCCTGGGCTTCGGCGCCGCCCCCGTCGCCGGCGCCGAGCGCGGCGGGTCCTCCTCCTGGCAGAGCCTGCGCCGCGGCGGCACCGTGGAGACCGACTGGCTCAACGGCGAGGTCGTGCGCCGCGGCCGCGTCCTCGGCGTGCCCACCCCCGTCAACGAGGCCCTGCAGGTCCTCGCCGACGCCGCCGCCCGCAGCGGCGCCGGCCCGCGCACCCTGGCCGTGGCCGACGTCCGCCGCCTCGTGGACGAGCTGGCCCGGGTCTCCTGAGACGATGCCGTCCATGCGCGTCGACCACGTCGGCTACGCCGCCGGCCCCGAGGGCCTGCAGGCCACGGCCCGCCGCCTGGCCGCGCAGCTGGGCGTGCGCACCGTCGACGGGGGCCCGCACCCCCGCTCCGGCACCCGCAACGTCGTGCTGCCGCTGTCCGACGGCTCCTACGTCGAGGTCGCGGAGGTGCTGGACCACCCGGTCGCCGACAAGGCCCTGTTCGGGCGCGCGGTGCGCGCCCGCTCCGAGGCCGGCGGCGGCTGGTTCGTGTGGGCGCTGACCGTCGACGACCTGGACGCCCACGCCCGCCGCCTGGGCGAGACCGCCGAACCGGGGGTGCGCCGGCGCCCCGACGGCGTGGAGCTGCGCTGGCGCCAGATCGGCGCGCCGGGGCTGCGCGAGGACCCGCAGCTGCCGCTGCTCATCGAGTGGTCCGGGCCCGCCACCCAGCACCCGTCCGCGATCGCGCTGGCCGGCGGGACCCGCCTGGCGGGGCTGACCATCGCCGGGCGCCCCGAGCGGGTGCGCAGCTGGCTGGGCCTGCCGCCCGAGTTCGCCGTCGAGCGCCTCGACTTCACCTTCGTCGACGAGGACGGGGCCGGTGACCCGGGCCTGCGCGCGGTGACGTTCCAGACCGCCCGCGGTCCCGTCACGGTCTGACCCGGGGCGACGCCGTGCTCGAGCAGCTCCCGGAGTGGTTCCCGTCGCTGACCGCGTCGGCCATCGCGCTGCTCGCGATCGACCTCGTCGTGCGCCTGACGGCGATCGCCGTGGTCCCCGTCAACCGCCGGCCCAGCTCCGCGCTGGCGTGGCTGCTGACGATCTTCTTCATCCCCTACATCGGGGTCCTCGCGTTCCTGCTCATCGGCAACCCGAAGCTGCCGCGCGCCCGGCGCCGCAAGCAGCGCGAGATCAACCAGCTGATCCTGGACTCCACCCGCGGCATGGAGCTCGTCAGCACCGAGCACCCGTGGCCGCCGTGGCTGGAGGGCGTCGTCACCCTCAACCGCACCCTGGGCTCGATGCCGCTGGTCGGCGGGAACCGGGTGGAGGTCTCCGACGACTACGACGCGACGATCCGCGCGATGGCCGACACGATCCGCGGCGCGAACCGCTACGTCCACGTCGAGTTCTACATCATGTCCCTGGACGACACGTCCCGGCCGATGTTCGACGCCATGGCCGACGCGGTGCGCCGCGGGGTGACGGTGCGGGTCCTCATCGACCACCTCGGCACCTGGCGCTACCCGTACTACCGGCGCACCACCCGGTTCTTCGAGCAGCACGGCATCGAGTGGCACCCCATGCTGCCGGTGCAGCTGCACCGCCTGAAGTACCAGCGCCCGGACCTGCGCAACCACCGCAAGCTCCTCGTCGCCGACGGCGACGTCGCGTGGATCGGCTCGCAGAACGTCCTGGACCGCAGCTACAACCGCCGCGGCAACAAGCGGCGCGGTCTGCGGTGGCAGGACCTCATGGTGCGCCTGGAGGGTCCCGTCGTCACCGGCGTCGACGCCCTGTTCGTCACCGACTGGTACTCCGAGACCGACGAGCTGCTGAAGACGGAGCGGCCCGAGGCGACCGTCCCCGACCCGCCCGGGTCGCTGGACTGCCAGGTCGTGCCCAGCGGCCCGGGGTTCGAGGGGGAGAACAACCTCAAGCTGTTCAACGCCCTGCTGTACGCGGCGCAGCGGCGCATCTCCATCACCAGCCCGTACTTCGTGCCCGACGAGTCGATGCTGGCGGCCATCACCACGGCCGCCGAGCGCGGCGTGGACGTGGAGCTGTTCACCTCCGAGGAGGGCGACCAGGCGCTGGTGTTCTACGCCGAGTGCTCCTACTACGAGAACCTCCTGCGGGCCGGGGTGCGCATCCACCGCTACCCGCCGCCGTACGTGCTGCACGCCAAGCACATGACGATCGACGAGGAGGTCAGCGTCGTCGGGTCCTCGAACATGGACATGCGCTCGTTCGAGCTGGACCTGGAGCTGACGCTCATGGTGTGCGGGCGCTCCTTCGCCGACGAGCTGCGCCGGGTCGAGGACGGCTACCGCGCGGTGTGCAAGGAGCTGACCCTGGAGGAGTGGCTGGCGCGGCCGCGCTCGCACGTGCTGAAGGAGAACGTGTCGCGGCTGACGTCCGCGCTCCAGTGAGCGTCGCGGTGAGCGCTCAGCGCGGCGAGCCCCCGCCGCGGCCGACGAGCCCGGTCTCGTAGGCCGCGATGACCGCCTGGACGCGGTCGCGCAGCCCGAGCTTGGCGAGGACGTTGCCGACGTGGGTCTTCACCGTGGTCGCGGACAGCACGAGCCGCTCGGCGATCTCGGCGTTCGACGACCCCTCCGCCACGCACCGCAGCACCTCCAGCTCGCGCGGGGTCAACGCCCGCAGCCGCGGGTCGAGCACGTCGCCGCGCCGGTCGCCGGGCTGGTCCTGGAGCCTCGTCGGGAAGTGCGGGGCGAACAGGTCGAGCATGCGCCGCACCACGCGCGGGGCCACCACCGAGCTGCCCGAGGCGACCGTCCTGATCGCGTCGGTGAGCTCGGCGGGCCGCGCGTTCTTCGCCAGGAAACCGCTGGCCCCCGCGCGCAGCGCCGCGAACGCGTGCTCGTCGAGGTCGAACGTGGTGAGGACGAGCACCCGCGAGGACGGGTGCTCCGCGACGATCCGCCGGGTGGCCTCGATGCCGTCCACGCCGGGCATCCGCACGTCCATCAGCACCACCTCCGGGGCCAGCGCGGCGACCTGCTCCAGGGCGACCGCCCCGTCGGAGGCCTCACCGACCACCCGCAGGTCGGGTTCGGACTCGATGACCAGCCGCAGACCCGTGCGCAGCAGGGGCTGGTCGTCCACGAGCAGCACGGTCGTCACGCGCGGTCCTCCCCGGACGGGCCCCCGGTGGGGTCCTCGACGGGGATGACGACGTGGACGCGCCACCCGCCCCCGTCCACGGGCCCGGCCTCGGCGCGCCCGCCCAGCAGCGCGGCGCGCTCGCGCACCCCGGCGATCCCGCGCCGCGTCCCGCTGCCCGTCCCGGGCCGGGTGCCGCCGGCGTCGACGACCTCCACCTCGACGGCCGACGCGGTGCGCCGCAGCGCGACGGCGGCGCCGGGGGTGCCGGGCGCGTGCCGCAGGACGTTGGTCAGCGCCTCGGTGACGATGCGCACGACGGCCAGGCGCACCGCCGCGTCGGGCGGCAGGGGAGTGTCGAGCCCGCTGGCCGACAGGGGCAGGCCGGTGGTGCGGAACCGCTCGACGACCGCGACGAGGTCCGTCCCCGCCGGTGCCGCCGGCCCGTCCCCGGCCTCCGCGCCCTCGTCCGGGTGCAGCGGCCCCAGCACGCTGCGCATGTCCGCCAGCGCGCCGCGGCCGGTCCGCGACAGCTCGGCCAGGGCCGAGCGCGAGGCGTCCGGGGCGCGGTCCAGGGCCGAGAGCGCCCCGTCGGACAGCGCCACCATCACCGAGACGCTGTGCGCGACGACGTCGTGCACCTCCCGCGCGATCCGGGCGCGCTCGGCCGCGCGCGCCAGGGCGGCGCTGGCGTCGCGCTCGCGGGCCATCGCCGCGTACCGCTCGGCCAGGTCGTGCGCGTGCAGGCGGCGGGCCCGCGCACCGGCGCCGGTCACGCCGCCCAGCACGAGCAGCGCGAGCAGCAGCAGCGCCGTCCAGGACCGGCGCCCGGCCGAGAACCCGGGTTCGACCAGCCGCTGGAACACCGGGCCGTCACTGGGCGGGAGCTCGTCGCTCCACAGCAGGACCTCGGCGAGGCCGACGACCTGCCACCGGAACACGGCGGTCGACACGACGAGCAGCACCGCGGTGCCGGTGAGCCACGCGGTGCGGGCGCTGCGCCGGGCGGCCACCGCGTGCAGCGCCCACGCCAGGCAGAACCCCAGCACGCCGAGGACCTGCCCCAGCGCGAGGGAGAGCACCGCGAGCACCGTCAGCACCGCGGTGACGGCCAGCGGCCACCGGTTCCGGGCGACGAGCGCGACCGCCCCCGCCGCCGTCCCGGCCAGCCACGCCGTCGTGAACCGCTCGCCCGCGGGGGAGCCCGGCGCGAACAGCCCGAGGCTCGTGGCTCCCCGCACCGTCTCCGACGCGGCGGCCGCGGTGACCGACCCGAGCAGCAGGACCAGCGCGACGAGCGCGACGTGCGCCGCCCACGGGTGGGCCAGGACGAGCCGGCCGGGGGTGCTGCGGTGGTGGACCTGCGCCGCGGTGAGGGCCGGCTGCCCGCCGGGCGCCCCGGGGTGAGCGGCGGGCGGTGTCGTCACCCCTGCACTGTGCCACCGGGCGGCGGCGGACCCCGCGGCCGCCGGCCGCTCAGGTGACGTCACGGCGCACGAGCCGGTACCCGGCGAGCAGGAGCAGCACGAGGCACCAGGCCCCCAGGACGGCCCCGCCGCCCCACGCGCCGAGGTCGGGCCCGCGGCCCGCGGCGAGGGCGGCGAGCTGGGCGTCGTCGGCGAACAGCCGCGTCCCGCTGCCCGGCAGCAGGGCGCGGACGGTGTCGGCGACGCGCCCGGGGTTCGCGGCCAGCACCCGGTCCACGAGCACGAACACGGCCACCGCGGTCGTCAGCGCCGCCAGCGGCCGGCGCAGCAGCGCCCCGAGCAGGACCCCGCACACCGCCGCCCCCGCGAGGAACAGCACGTACCCGGCGGCGGCGCGCAGGTCCTGCGGGTCGGACAGCGCCCACGGCAGTCCCGCCGTCCGCCGGGTCCCCGCGGTCGCCGCGACGGAGGCGGCGAACGCGGCCAGCCCGGTGACCGCCGCGAGGGCGCCGGTCACGACGACCTGCGCCGCGAGCACCGGCAGGCGCCGGGGCACCGCGGCGTACGTCGTCGGGGACGTGCCCGTGGCGAAGTCCGCGCTGCCGACGAGCACCCCGAGGACCAGCGCCCCGAGCTGGGCCAGCGGGTACCCGGAGGCCGCCAGGGAGGTCCCCGACACCGCGCTTCCGGGGCCGGCGAACAGGCCCAGGACGAACGCCAGCGAACCCGCGGCGCCGACCGTGCCGACGACCACCAGGGCGGTGGAGGTGAGGCCCGCGACCTTCGTCCACTCCGCGGCGAGCACGCGCGGCGCGGTCACCGCCCGGCGGTGCGACCCGCTGCGCCGCAACGCCTCAGCCGAGGTCACGACGACGCAACCGGATCGCGGCGGCGGCCAGCGGGACCGCCACCCAGCCCGCCAGGACCAGCGCCGAACCGCCCGCCCCGAGGTCGGGGGCACCGTCGAGACCGCCGCCCCCCGGGTTCGTCAGCGCCGACCCGGCGCCGACGGGGGTGAAGGTCTCCACGGTGTTCACCAGCGCCGTCGCGGCCGGCGGGTGCTCGGGGTCGTGCTCGGCCAGCGGGTCGGTGCCGACCCCGGCCGCGAACGCGAGCACCACGGGGGCGACCAGCAGCACGACGACCGCGGCGACCAGCGCGGGCACCGGGCGGCGCAGCAGCGCCCCGGCCGCCAGGCCGAGAAGCCCCGCACCGACGAGGAAACCCACCGTCCCGAGCAGGAGCTGCGGGACGCCGGCGCCGGCCAGGTCGGGGGTCGTGCCCCGCGACGCGGCCGCGGGCAGGATCCCCAGCACCGCCGCCCCGACGGTCAGCACGCCGACCACGAGGACCGCGGCGGCCGTGACGACGGCCTGCGCGAGCAGGACGGGGACCCGGCGCGGCACGGCGGCGAACGTGGAGCGGAAGGTCCCCGTGCTGAACTCCCCGGTCCCGACGAGCACCCCGAGGACGAGCGGCCCGAGGAACGCCAGGGGCAGCGCGTCCCCCAGGTTCCGCGTCGCGACGAAACCCGGGTCGCCGGAGGAGGCGCTGGCGGACAGGTGGGTGAGCAGCCCGGTCACCACGACCGTGACCGCGGCGACGACGTGCGTGGAGCGCAGGCCCAGGAGCTTCGTCCACTCGGCGCGGACGACCCGCGCGAAGGACGGGCCGGAGCGCGCCGCGGGGCGCGCGGGCAGTTCCGCGGTCGCGGTCACCGGGCACCCGCCCGGTGCTCGACGGAACCGCTGGTGAGCTCCAGGTAGGCGGCCTCCAGCGACCCCGTCTCGGCCGCGAGCTCCAGGACGGTCACCCCGACCCGGCCCGCGGCGGCGCCGACCTCCTCGGCGGACGCGCCGCGCACGTGCAGGGAACCGTCCGGCTGGGCGGCGACGTCGGCCCCCGCGCGCGTCAGGGCCTGCGCCAGGACACCGGGGTCGGTGGTGCGCACGCGCACGAGACCCGCGCCCCGCGACCTCTCCAGGAGTTCCGGCACCGTCGCGTCGGCCAGCAGCCGTCCGCGGCCGACGACCACGACGCGGTCCGCGCACAGCGCCAGTTCGTGCATCAGGTGCGAGGACAGGAACACCGTGCGGCCCTCCGCGGCCAGGTCCCGCACGAGCTGCCGCACCCACAGCACCCCGTCGGCGTCGAGGCCGTTGACGGGTTCGTCGAGCACGAGCGTCCCGGGGTCCCCCAGGAGCGCGGCGGCGATCCCGAGCCGCTGCCCCATGCCGAGGGAGAAGGTCCTGACCCGCTTCCCGGCGACCGTCTCCAGCCCCGTCAGCCCGATGACCTCGTCCACGCGCGAGCGCGGGATCCCGTGGGTGCGGGCCAGCGCCAGCAGGTGGCAGGACGCCGTGCGGCCGGGGTGGACGGAGCGCGCGTCGAGCAGCGCGCCGACCGTGCGCAGCGGTGCCGGCAGGTCGGCGTACCGCTGCCCGTCGACCGTGACGCTCCCGGACGTCGGGCGCTCCAGCCCGAGGACCATCCGCATCGTCGTCGACTTCCCCGCGCCGTTCGGGCCCAGGAAGCCCGTCACCGCCCCGGGCCGCGCGGTGAACGACAACCCGTCCACGGCCGTCGTCGTCCCGTAGCGCTTCGTCAGCGCCTCTGCCGTGATCACACGTCCTCCTCGTCCCGGGCGGCGGTGCTTCCCCCCGCCGCTCGTGGTTCCCGACGCTAGGGACGCGCCCGCGGTGCGAGCACCTGCCGCGGGAGGAGATCGGCGGGGGACCGTCCTCCTCCCGCAGGAGGAGGACGGTCCCCGGTGGGACGAGGCGCGCGGGGCGCTCAACGGTCCGCGGTGCGCCGCCCCGGCCGGCCGGCGGTGAGGGCGGCGACGTTGGCGAGGCTGACGACGGCGATGCCCACCCACTCGTGCAGCGCCAGGTCCTCACCCAGCAGGAGGAGGCCGACCACCGCCGCCAGCGCCGGCTGGCTGCTGGACAGCACGCCGAACAGGCGCGGTGGCACGGTGCGCAGCGCGGTGAGGTCGGCGGCGTACGGCAGGACGGACGACAGCAGCCCGGCGGCCAGCGCGCGGGCCAGGGTGGGCCCGTCCCAGTGCCCGCCCGCGGTGAGGATCACCAGGACCGGCAGGTAGCCGAGCGCGCACAGGCCGCTGGCGAGGGCGGGGGCCTGCAGTCCCGGCAGGCGCGCCCCGGCGGTGCGGTTGAGGACGATGTAGGCCGCCCAGCAGCCGCCGGCGACCAGGCCGATCGCGATGCCGCCCAGGTCGCTGCTGGGGCCGGGCAGCACCAGCACGTACACCCCGGCGGCGGCCACGGCCGCGGTGAGCAGGTGCGCGCGGGTGCGGGAGGCGGCCAGCGCCACGCCCAGGGGCCCCAGGAACTCCAGCGTGACGGCCAGCGCGAGCCCGACGCGCTCGACGGCGGTGTAGAGGGCCAGGTTCATGGCGGCGAACACCAGCGCCAGCAGCAGCACCGGCCACCACTGCGACCACGCCATCCGGCGCAGCGGTGGTCGCGCGACCGGCAGCAGCACGGCGGCGGCGACGAGCTGGCGGACGGCGACCACCCCGGCCGGGCCGATCGCGGGGAAGGCCTGCGCGCCGACCCCGGCGCCGACCTGGTTGCCGGTGGCCCCCGCCAGGGCGGTCGCCACACCCCGCCAGTGGCCCCGCGCCCCGGCGGGCTCACCGCGGGGCGGCGACGCGGGCGTGGGCGCGGACGACGACTGCGACGAGGACACGGCGGGAACGTCCATGTCCCGAGGCTCGCGCCGCGCTCCGCCGCCGCGAAATGCGTGCGGGGGCTGCCCCATACGCTGAGCGCATGGCGGTGGAGGTGCGTCACCTGCGGGCGCTGCTGAGCGTCCTGGAGGAGGGCACCTTCACCGACGCGGCGATCGCGCTGGGCACCACCCAGGCCTCGGTCTCGCGGCTGGTGGCCGCGCTGGAGCGCGAGCTCGGCACGCGGGTGCTGCAGCGCACCCCGCGCGGAGCGGTGGCCACGGCGGCCGGTGCGCGCGTCGCCGCCCACGCGCGCCGGGTGCTGCAGGAGGTCGAGGCGATCACCCGCCTGGCCGCGGAGGACGGTGACGTGCCCGCGGAGGTGCGGGTCGGGTACGCGTGGGCGGCGCTGGGCCGGCACACCACCGTCCTGCAGCGGCGCTGGCAGGAGCGGTACCCGGCCTCCGCGCTGGTGTTCACGCAGGCCGGCACCGGCACCGCCGGCCTGCTGGAGGGCCTCGCCGACGTCGTCGTCACCCGCCGCCCGCTCGACGGGCACCGCTTCGCCACCGCCGTGATCGGCACCGAGGCGAGGTGCGCGGCCCTGCCCCGCGACCACCCGCTGGCGCGCCGGCGCACGGTGCGCCTGCACGACTTCCACGGCGCCGTCGTCGCCAGCGACGCGCGCACCGGCACCACCACTCCGGACCTGTGGCCACCGGGCACGGCGCCGGCCGCGACCCGCGACACCCGTGGCGTGGACGAGTGGCTGACCCTCATCGCGGCCGGGCAGGCGATCGGCACCACCACCGCGGCGACGACCTGGCAGCACCGGCGCCCGGGCGTGGTCTACCGCCCCGTCGTCGACGCCGAACCGGTGCCGGTCCGGCTGGGCTGGTGGCGCGACGCCGAACCGGCGTGGGCCGCGGCGCTGGTGCGGATGGCCGCCGAGCTGTACGCCGCAGACGGGTGCCCTTCGCAGACGTGACGGCGGTTCCCCCTCGGCGGCGTCTTCACCCGGGCCATCGCGCAGGGCCCTGCACCGGCGGGGCCGTCGACCGAGCAGCACGGCGCCGGCCACCGTCGACCCGAGCGCGGCGGGAGGCCCACCGAGCCCGGGGACCGTCCCCGGGCACGTCGGTACCAGCGCCGGACCCGTCGAGGCCGATCGCAGGGCCTCGTCGGCCTCCCGCGGACGCCCAGCTGGTCACCGATCGCGGCGCACGCCGCCCGCGACGAGGTGCCGTCCTCCCCGTCCTCCCCGTGCTCCAGCACCGTGCGCAGCGCGCGGTCCCCGCCCTCGGCGGGTTCCGCTTCGCCGTGATCGCCACGCCGACCCACCAGGAAGCGGCCTCGACGCCGTGACGCTCCGGTGACAATCCACGGGGTGAGCACCAGTGAGGACGTCATCGCTGCGGTCGATGCCTTGGCGCCGCTGCAGGCCAGGCCCGATGAGGACCCGGCGTGGTCGTGCACGGCTGAGCCGACGTCGTGGACGGCGGTGCGCACGGTGGAGCACATCGCCGACGCGCTGGTGTTCTACGCCGCTCAGGTGGCACGCCGGGCAGACCGGGCGCTGCCGGTCCTGCGCGACGGCCGCAGCGGTCCGGCGAGCGTGCAGCTGGACAACGTGTCGAGCGCCGCGCACCTGCTCGCCGCCGCGTTGCGCACCCTGGGCGCCGAGCGGGCGTGGCACCCCAGCGGGTCGGCCGACGCGTCGGGGTGGGCGGGGATGGCGGTCACCGAGCTGCTCGTGCACGGCAGGGACGCCGCGGAGGCGCTGGACCTCGATCTGGACCCACCCGCCGGGCTGTGCACCCGGGTGCTGACACGGGTCTTCCCGTGGGTCGACCAGCGCCTGGGCCCGCCGTGGGACCTGCTGCTGGCCGTGACCGGGCGTGCGTGGGTCGCCGGCGTGCCCCACGACCCGCAGTGGTGGTGGCAGTCGGCTCCCCTGCAGGAGTGGGACGGCCGCCCGCGCCGGCGCGACAGCGCGCCGCGGTGGACCTGAACCGTGAGGCTGCCGGGTGCGGGCCGGTGCCTGCCCAGCGCTTCCACCGGACCGCTGTGGTGGGCAGCTCGTGCGCCCCGGTGACGATCGCGACGCGTGCGGAGCCGGGCAGCCACCGCACCCGCGCTGGGGGTCAGGGGCCGGCAGGGCCAGGACGAGGGTGTGGGCGGCTTCGGGCAGCCCGGCTCGGGGCCGGGCGGTGCTCACGCGCACGCGGGCGTCGGCGGGCAGCTCGTCGATCCAGCAGCTCGCCTCAGCAGGCAGTCGTCCTTGGAGGCTGTGTGGCGGTGGCGCCGGCTCGGTCGGGGGCTGGCGCTGCTGCTGTGGTTCGCCGGTGCCGGTCTGCTGGTGCACTGGCTGTGGCAGCGCCGAGGCCGCCGGCGTGACCGTCCACCCGGCGTACCCGGCGCGGCGGGCACGCCGGACGCTCGCCCCGGAGGCGATCGGCAGGGTGAGGTTCCACCCCGTCGAGGCGGTACCCGTACCGGACGGCGCTGTGGACGCGCTGTCGTGACCGGGGGCCGTGCGGGTTGCTGAGGCAGGCTGGTCGGCTCACCGGGACGGGCCGCCCACAGGCTCGTCCGTCACCGGTACGCCGTCCGGCGCCGCGGCATCACCACATCTGCGCCGCGACGGCGCCCGGATCGTCCTCGGGTGCAGGCCGCGCGCGGTGCCAGGCCGCGCGGACGTCGCCCATCCACTCGGTGGAGGGACGCCGCTGACCGTCCGGAGCGAGCACGACCGCGTGCTGCGGGACCTGCACCTGCACCCGCACGGCGACCTCGTCCCGCGAGCCGGTGAACCTGGCGCCGCGGTCCTCGTCGATCCACTCGGCGTGCCACCGGTCAGGAGCGTCCTGGACCAGGGTGATCGAACCGCGGCCCGGCCGAGGAGCAACCGGTCGCGGGTCGGGTCCTGCTACGGGCACGTCCACGAGCGCCGAGCCTGGCACTGCTCCGGGGCCTCCTGCCAGCCTCGGACGTCGCGGTGCTCTCACGACCTCCTGCGACGGGAGGAACCCGGCACCCGGTGCTGGCACCCTGGTCCCGTGATCCTGCCGGAGGTCCGCGACCCGCGTCTGGTGACGGTCCGCCGCGGCGGGACGCTGAGCGACGAGGACCACCGGCTCCTGGCGCTGTGGGCCGCGGACTGCGCCGAGCACGTCCTGCCCCTGTTCGAGGACGAGAACCCGTCCGACCCCCGGCCGCGCGAGGCCCTCGAGGCGGCGCGCGCTTGGGCCCGCGGCGACCTGCGGATGACGGAGGCCCGCGCCCGCGGCGGGCACGCGATGGGCGCCGCCCGCCCGCTGCGGGGGGCGGCCCGCTGGGCCGCGTACGCCGCCGGCCAGGCCGCGTGCGTCCCCCACGTTCCCGAGCACGACCTCGGCGCCGCCGCGTACGCGGTCAAGGCCGTGCGGGCGGTGGGCGTGGACGGTCCCGCTGCCGGGCGCGCCGAACGCGACTGGCAGCGCGACCGGTTGCCGGAGCGGGTCCGGGTCCTGGTGCTCGAGGACCAGGCCCGGCGCAGCGCGATCTGCTGGTCCGCCTTCGACGACTGACGGGAACCCCTGACGCGGATCCACCGCCGCCCGCTCGTGCGAGGCTGCGGCCGTGAGCGGTTTCCCGTGGACGGGCGAGGTGGTCGTCCGGGCGCTGCGCGAACGGCTCCTCGGTGAGGGGGCGGTCACCGCGGGGTTCGCCGGACTGGACGTCCGGGCCGCGCTGCCCGGAGAACCTCCGCCCCGCGCGCCCGGGCCGGACGGCGCGGACGCCGTGGACCACGTCGTCGTGCTGCTGCGCTGGCGGCAGGACCCGTGCCTGTACGGCGTCGCGTTCGCCTTGGAACCCGGGGGTGCGTCCGGGGACGAGGGGTCGCCGCCGGGGGTGAGCACCGGGCTCCCGGTCGACTCCCCGCAGGAGTGGGCGCAGGAGGTCGCGTGGTGGCTCGCGGAGGAACTGGGCACCGGGCTGGTCCGCCGGGCGGGACGCGCGCGCGTCGGCGACGTCACCTTCCTGGAGAGGTGAGGCATCCGTCACCGGCGCTGTGGACCGCCCGGCCCCACCGGAGGGGGTCCTCACCGCCACGACGGCAGGGAGTTCCGCCGACCCCAGCGTCACGAGGTCGAGCCGAAACCGCCCCCGCCGCGGTCGAAGAACTGGCTCCTCGCGTCCCGCTGGGACAGCGGGACCACTTCGCAGTCGGGCAGATCCCCCTCGTCCACGCGGCACCTCGTGCACGTGCGGAAGAGCTGACCGTCCTCCGTGCGCCCGGTGGACCACGCGTGCAGGCCCACCAGGCACCGCAGCGGTCTCACGGCCTCCTCCTCTCGGGCTCCTCGCGGACCCCCGTCACATCCCCGGGCCGAACCCGGTCGGGCCGCCCTGACCCCACCGGAACGCTTCCGCGGAACCCCTCACCGAGCTCACGTCCCACGCTCCCGGCCCGTCCCGGTGGCAGCGCGAGCACACGAGGCAGGTCTCCCCGTCCTCGGTGCGCTGCTCGGTCCACCGGTGGCGTCCCAGCCGGCACAGCAGGTTCCTCACCCCGACCACCTCCACGGTCCCCGTGCGGTCTCCTCGTCCCCGTCGTGCGACCCCGGCGGGGAGGTGTCACAGGCGCAGCCCGGGGAACGTCCCCGACAGCCGCTGGACGGCCTCCGTGTCCTCGGTGTCCCGTCCGCAGCGCACGCACACCAGGCACACGTGCCGGCCGCGCTCGTCCCACACGTCGCGCCACCGGTGCACCCCCAGCCGGCAGCGGATGTCCTTCCTCATCGGCCCCTCCTCCGGGTCCCGCCGGCCGTCCGGCGTGCCGTGCGCTCGCCGCAGTGCCGTGGGGACACAGGGTGCGCGCGGGTCCGGTGTCCTTCCATGCGTGAAATCACGTACGCGCGCGACTACCGTGCTGGGCGGGTGAGGCAGCGCAGCGGGCCCGTGCAGCGGGCCGGCCGGTCGTGCGGGGTGAGCGATGCAGCAGCGCCGGGTCCGGGCTCTCGACGACCTGCGGGCAGCCCTGCTGGAGGCCGTCGCCGCGGACGCCGCGGACCTGCCCGTGGACGCGGTCGCCGCGTGCCTCCTCGGTTCCGGGATCGCCGAGCAGGTGTCCTTCCAGGTGATGGCCCTCGACGACGCGGTCACCTGCCGGGTGCGGGTGTGGCCCGACCACGGCGCGGAGCAGCGGCTGCTGGTGCTGGAACCCGCGGAGTGGGCGGTCGCCCACCCGGTGGCCCGCTGGCAGCTGAGCGGCGGTGCGGCGGCGGTCCTGGGACCGGAGGAGCTGTCCCCGCGGTGGCGCCGCTCGCACCCGTACCGGGTGGTGCGGCAGGCGGTGGGCATCACAGAGCAGCTGTGCTTCCCCGTCCAGGTGCGCCCCGGCCGCGCCGTGACCGGGTTCGGCGTCGGACGCGACGGGCGGGCCTTCTCCGCCGGCGAGCGCGAGCACGTCGAGCGGGTGTGGCGGGCGGTGGCCGCCGCCCAGACGACCCTCGCGCGCACCAGCCGGTTGCGCCGGGAGCTCGAGCGCGCGCTGCGGACCGGCAGCGGCCGACGTCCCGGCGAGCGCCCCGGCTCCGCCCGGGAGGACGCCCCGGACGTCGCCGCGCTGACAGCCCGGGAACGCCAGGTGCTCGACGCCGTCCTGAGCGGGGCCGCGCGGCGCACCGTGGCGCGGGAGCTGGGCATCTCCGCGCGCACGATCGACAAGCACCTCGAGCACGTCAACGCCAAGCTCGGCACCACGTCCCTGCTCCAGGCGGCGCACCGCCTCGGCGTGGTGGGTGGCCGGGAGGACGGCTCCGGTCACGGTTCCCGTCGGTGAGGGGCCCGGGTCCAGGGGTCGTCCAGCTCGTCGTCGAAGGCGCCCCTGATGTCCCGCTTCCACGCGTCGGCCTGCTCGGCCGTCAGCGGGGCGTCGGCGAAGATCGCGCGCAGGACGTCGGCGCTGACGAACCGCTGAGGTCCGCCCCGCGCGGGGTCCGTCCCCCAGGTCCCGTCCACGCGACCACGGTAGGGGCGGCGCGCTGCCGCCGCTCCCTTCCGGGTCGGCCGGGGACCTCCCCGGAACCCGTCACAGCCCGCCGCCGCGTCACTACACTCCCGCGCAGGCGGGGGAACCGCTCCGAGCCGGGCCCCGCACCGCCACGGAGGGGGAGCCCCATGACGTCGGCCGCGCGCACGTTCGCCACGATCTCCTCTCCCGCCCGACCCACCGGGAACCCCGTCCGCCTGGAACGGGCCGTCGTGCTGGGCGGCAGCGTCGCGGGTCTGCTCGCCGCCCGGGTGCTGGCCGAGCACGCCGAGCGCGTGGTCGTCGTCGAGCGCGACCCGCTGGACACCGGCCCGGTCGCGCGGCGCGGCGTGCCGCAGGGCCGGCAGGTGCACGCCCTGCTGCGCGGTGGCGCGCAGCAGCTGGAGCGGTGGTTCCCCGGTTTCGCCGACCGCGCCGTCGCGGCCGGCGCCCAGCGCGTCCTGCCCGCGCAGCAGGCGCTCTACACCGACGGCGTCGGCAAGCCCGGTGTCTCGCAGGTGCTGTGCGCGACCCGGCCCTTCCTGGAGCACCAGGTGCGCGAGCTCGTGCGGGACCTGCCGAACGTGCAGTTCCGCACCGGGCGCGCCACCGGGCTGGAGGTCTCCGGCGGTGCGGTGCGCGCGGTGCGCGGGAAGTCCGGCGGCGTGGGGTTCCGCGAGGCGGGTGACCTGGTCGTCGACGCGAGCGGGCGCGCCAGCCGCGTCCCCGACCAGCTCGCCGCGGCCGGGTGGGACGCGCCGCCGCTGACGCGGCAGGCCACCGGCATCGACTACGCCACCGCGCTGTTCCGGCGTCCACCCGGCGAGCACGCGGTGGGCCTGGCGGCGGCGCTCGTGAGCCCCGGGACCGGCAGCGACGTGAGCAGCGCCGCGTTCACCCCGGTGGAGGGGGACCGGTGGATCCTGGTCCTGGCCGGCTACGGCACCCGCCCCGGCAGCACCGCCGAGGACCTCGTCCGGCTCTGCCGCCGGGAGCTCCCCGCGCCGTTCGGGCGGGTAGCGTCGAACGAGCTGCTCGGCGACGTCGTCACCCACCACCAGGGCGACAGTCGACGCCGGGACTGGACCGCGGCCGCCCGCCTGCCCGCGCGGCTGCTGGCCGTGGGCGACGCGGTGTCCTCCTTCAACCCGGTGTACGGGCAGGGGATGTCCTCGGCGGCCCTGCACGCGTCCTGCCTGTCGATGTTCCTGCGCTCCGGTGCCGACCTGGACGCCCCGGCCCGCCGCTTCTTCGAGCTGCAGCGGGTGGTGGTGGACGCGGCGTGGTCGGTGTCCACCGGCGGCGACCGCGCCCGCACCGGCGTCCGGCCGCGTGGCCCGGAACGCGTGGCCGCCGGGCTGCTCGGTCTCGTCGTGGACGCGACCGTCGTCGACCCCGTGGTGGCGCGCGTCCTCGACGACGTCACGCAGATGCTCGAGCACCCCGCCAGGCTGCTGGCGCCGGGCGTCCTGTGGCGGTCGCTGCGGGCGCGGCGCCTGCCCCGCCCCGGGCCCACCCCGCCGGTGGAACCCGGAGTTCCCGAAGGTCCCAGGAGCACCGCCGTCCCGGCCGCGGCGGGCGACGCGGAACCCTGAGGTGCGCGTCCCGCGTCCCACCGCCCCCGCGACGGGGCCCGGTTCAGGCCACGCGGAACACCGGCCACCCGATCTCGGTGCGCCAGGCGGCCGGATCGCTCGTGTCCCGCGGTCCGACGAGGTAGACCTCCCGCACCGGCCCCGCCACCGACATCGCGTTCCGCACGACCCAGGTGCCGAGCTGCCCGTAGGTGACCTCGACGCCGTCGTGCTCGCCGACGTGGACGGTCACCGCGAGCTCCGCGGCCGGCAGGGTCGCGGCGTGCACCCGTCCGGTGCGCGGCGGGTCGGCCGTCGGCAGGTGGACCAGCGCACGGCCGCGGCCCTCCTCGAACAGCGCGTCGTCGTAGGTGCCACCCAGCGGCCCGCTGGCGCGGTCACCCACGGCCGCCTCCAGCTCGGCCACCGCGCCGGCGAACCACGCCTCGACGTCGCCGTGGGCGATGACGGCCTCCACCGCCGCGACCGTGCGGGCGGGTTCGGCGCGCAGCTCGACCTCGATCGGCGCGGGGTCGGGCCGGAGCAGCCGGCGCAGCGAGGTGACCGCGGTCCGGGTGCGGTCCAGCTGCTCCTCCAGGCGCTGCAGGTGATCCGCGACCAGGGCCGAGCGGACACCGGGGTCCGGCGTCCGCAGGATGCGCTGGACGTCGCCCAGGGGGACGTCGAGCTCGCGCAGGCGGTGGATGACCTGGGCGGTCGGGATCTGCTCGACGGCGTAGTAGCGGTAACCGGTGGCCTCGTCCACCACGGCCGGCTCCAGCAGGGCGCCCTCGTGGTAGCGGCGCAGGGTCCGCACGCTCAGGTGCGTCAGCCGCGAGAACTCCCCGATGGTCAGCACCCGGTCAGTCTGACGTCTCCCCCGGGGGGAGGGTCCAGAGCTTGACCCTCCGCCCGCACGAGGCCGCACGGTTCCCCCATGACACCCACCGACACCGGGTCCGGCACCCTCCCGACCACCGTCCGCGACTTCCTCGCCGCCAGCACCGTCCACGACGCCGACGCGGCCACCGCGCTCCTCACCGACGACGTCGTGGTCGTGGACCAGGGCGAGACCTTCCGCGGCCGTGACGCGGTGCACGCCTTCGTGCGCGACGCCGGCGCCGAGTTCGAGTACACGACCGAGCCGACCGCCGTCCACCGCGTGGACGAGGATCACTGGGTGGTGACCCTGCGGCTCGAAGGCACCTTCCCGGGCGGTACCGCCGACCTCGACCACCGGTTCACCCTGCGCGGCGGCTTCGTGGCCGAGCTCGTCATCGCGAACCACGGGGCGGCGTGATGGGCACCGACGAGAAGGACCGCCTCGACGGCCGGCGCGCGCTGGTGACGGGTGGGTCGAAGGGCACCGGGCGGGCCGTCGTCGCCCGCCTGCGGGAGATGGGCGCGGACGTGTGGACCACGGCCCGCACGATGCCCGAGGGGTACGACCGCCCCGACCGGTTCATCGCGGCGGACACCTCGACCGTCGAGGGCGTGCAGCTCGTGGCGGACCGCACCACCGGAGCCGTCGGCGCGCTCGACGTCCTCGTGCACGTCGTCGGTGGCGCCTCGACGCCGGCCGGCGGGTTCGCGGTCATCACCGAGGAGCAGTGGCTGACCGAGATCAACCTGAACCTCCTGGGCGCGGTGCGCCTGGACCGGGCGCTGCTGCCGGCGATGGTGGAGGCGGGCTCGGGCGTGGTGCTGCACTTCACCTCGATCCAGCGCGAGCAGCCCCTGTACGACGCGTCCCTGGCGTACGCGGCGGCCAAGGCGGCGCTGCGCACCTACAGCAAGGGACTGGCCAACGAACTCGCTCCCCGCGGGGTGCGCGTCAACGCCGTCAGCCCCGGCGGGATCCAGACCGAGGCCTACGAGCGGTTCGTCGACCGGATCGCCGGAGGCAACGGGCTCAGCCGCGAGGCCGCCGAGCAGAGCGTCTTCGACTCCCTCGGAGGAGTTCCGCTGGGACGGTTCGCGCAGCCGGAGGAGGTCGCCGACCTCGTCGGGTTCCTCGTCTCCGACCGTGCCAGCGCGATCGTGGGCGCCGAGTACGTCATCGACGGCGGCACGGTCCCGACCGTCTGAGCCGACGACGGGGCGGCGCCGGGACCGTCGTCGCCGCCCCGGTCGAGCGAGGCAGCGGCCGCACCTCACGAGCGGTCGCAACACGCCGGGGACCGGGAGCTCGAGCTCCCACCCGCCGGGGCCGGCGGGTGTCCCCGTCAGGGACCCGGCAGCAGCACCGTCACCCCGGCCGCGGCGGCGGAACCCACCTCGGCCAGCGCGCGCGGCCCGTCGGCCAGCGGCAGTTCCCGCGTCACCAGCTCCGCCAGCGGGAACGCCCCGCCGTCGACCAGTTCCAGCAGCCGCGGGTAGTCGTGGGCGGCCATCCCGTGGCTGCCCAGCACCCGCAGCTCGAACGCGACGACGCGGTCCATCGGCACCAGCGGGCGCCCGGACGCGGCGGGCAGCAACCCCACCTGCACGTGCCGCCCGCGCCGGCGCAGCGACCGCACCGACGCCTCGCACGTGGCGGCCAGACCCACCGCGTCCAGGGAGGCGTGCGCGCCGCCGCCGGTCAGGTCGGTGACGGCCTCCACCACGTCCACGGCGGTCGGGTCCACGACGTGGGCGGCGCCGAAGCGGCGGGCCAGCTCCCGCGCCGCCGGCGAGGGGTCGCTGGCCACCACGCGCGCCCCGCACGAAGCCGCCACCGCGACGGCGGACAGGCCCACCCCGCCGCAGCCGTGCACGGCGACGGTCTCCCCGGCGCGCACCCGCGCGACGTCCACGACGGCGCGGAACGCCGTCGCCACCCGGCAGCCGAGCGCCGCGGCCGCCGCGGCGGGGCGCTCCCCGAGGGCGACGAGGTTCGTGTCGGCGTGGTCCAGCGCCACGAGCTCCGCGAACGAGCCCCACCCGGTGAACCCCGGCTGGGTCTGCTCGCGGCACACCTGCTGCTGCCCGGCCGCGCACTCCGGGCACGTCCCGCACGCGGTGACGAACGGCGTCGTCACCCGGTCCCCGGCCCGCCAGCGGCGCACGTCGCGCCCGACGGCGACGACGCGACCGGCCAGCTCGTGCCCGGGCACGTGCGGCAGGACGACGTCCTCGTCGTGGCCCTGCCAGGCGTGCCAGTCGCTGCGGCACACCCCGGTCGCCTCGACGGCGACGACCACGCCGTGCGGGGCGGGGGAGGGGTCGGGGACCTCGGTCACGCGGGCCGGCGCGCCGAAGCCCTCGACGAGGACCGCGCGCACGTCAGGCGCGGGGTGCGTCGAGGACGTCCACCAGCGCGGCCGCGTCGCCCGTGTACGCGCCGGGGGTCAGGTCCGCCAGGCGCGCGGCCTCGTCGGCGGGCAGCCCGAGGCCGGCGACGAACTCGCGCAGCTTGGCCTGGTCGACCTTGCGGCCGCGGGTGAGCTCCTTGAGCCGCTCGTACGGTTCGGGCAGCCCGTGCACGCGCATCACCGACTGCACGGCCTCGCCGAGCACCTCCCACGTGGCGTCCAGGTCGGCGGCCAGCGCCTGCGGCACCGCGTCCAGCCCGGCCAGGCCCTTGCGGGCGTTCTCCAGCGCCAGCAGCGAGTGTCCGAACGCGACACCGATGTTGCGCTGCATCGAGGAGTCCGTCAGGTCGCGCTGCAGGCGCGAGGTCGTCAGCGTCTCCTCCAGCACGCGGAACAGGCCGCCGGAGACCTCCAGGTTCGCCTCGGCGTTCTCGAACCGGATGGGGTTCACCTTGTGCGGCATCGTCGAGGACCCCACGGTGCCCTGCCCGCGCACCTGCGCGAAGTACCCGTAGGAGATGTACGTCCAGACGTCCGTGCACAGGTTGTGCAGCACGCGGCCGTAGCGGGCGACGTCGGCGTACAGCTCCGCCTGCCAGTCGTGCGACTCGATCTGCGTCGTCAGCGGGTTCCACGTCAGGCCGAGGGAGGTGACGAACTCCCGCGAGACCGCCGGCCAGTCGGTGCCGGGGACGGCGGCGCGGTGCGCGGCGTAGGTGCCGGTGGCGCCGTTGAACTTGCCCAGGTACTCCGCGCGCGCCACCCGGTCCAGCTGGCGGCGCAGGCGGTGCGCGAGGACCGCCAGCTCCTTGCCGAGCGTGGTGGGGGTGGCCGGCTGGCCGTGGGTGCGCGCCAGCATCGGCAGGTCGCGCAGCTCGTGCGCCATCCGCGCCACGTCGTCGGCCAGGGCGGTCGCCGCGGGCAGCCACACCAGGCGCACGGCGTCGCGCACCATCAGCGCGTAGGAGAGGTTGTTGACGTCCTCGCTGGTGCAGAACAGGTGCGTCAGCTCGGCGACGTCGGCCAGCGACGTGCCCTCCAGCCGCCGCTTCACCCAGTACTCCACGGCCTTGACGTCGTGCACGGTGACGCGCTCGATCTCGGCGAGCTCGGCCACGGCCGCGGCGTCGAACGCCAGCGGCAACCCGCGCAGGAACGCCACCTCGTCGCCCGTCAGGCGCCGCACGCCCGGCACGACGTCGTGGGTGCCCAGGTGCACGAGCCACTCGACCTCGACGTGCACGCGGCGGCGGTTCAGCGCCGCCTCGGACAGGTGCTCGGCCAGCGGGGCGACGGAGCGCCGGTAGCGGCCGTCGAGGGGGCCGAGGGCGGGTTCGCCGAGGTCGGCGGGCCGCGGGTCGGTCGGGACGTCGGCGGTGGTGGGCTCCGTCACGCGCGTCATGGTCCCACGCGGGCCGGGCCGCCCCCGCCGCCCGTCCGGGCCGCCCGGGCCCTGCTCAGGCCTTGTCGACCGAGGACTCCTTGTGCGCGGCCCGCTTGCCGGACTTGTCGCTCTCCACCACGACCTGCGGGTCGTCGTCGGAGGCCCGGCGCTGCTTGCCGTCCAGCTCGAAGTCGTCGGTCTCGCGGTCGACGACCTCTCCCCCGGTCTTCCCCCGGGAGGTGTTCCACTCGACGTGGTCGCCCTTCTTCACCATGGGCCCACCCTGGCGCCGCCCGCCCCGGTGCGCACCCCGGCGCGGGCGGGCCTCACGGCAGCGGCACCCGCCGCAGGACCGCCTCGCCGGCGCGCGCCGCGTCCAGCGGGACGGCCGAGCGCACCGTCGCCGCCCCGCGCGACAGGCGCCCGCTCGTCAGCGGCGTGCAGCGCAGCCCACCGCGCCCGCGCAGCGCCCGGTGCGCTCCGGGGGCGACCACCCGGTCCATCCACGCGCACGGGTTCGCGGGCCGCCCGCCGTGGAACAGCACCGACCCGGCCGCCGTCTCGAGCAGGAACTCGGTGCCCCGCAGCGGGTCCAGCTCCAGCCCGCGCACGACGAGGTTGCGCCGCGCCAGCAGCGGGTCGGGCACGGCACCCAGCCGCAGGTCGGCGGCGACCGCCTCCCACGCCTCCACCGCCAGGAACGTGACCGCGGCGTCCATGTGCGCGGCCTTGCCGAAGAACCGGTCCCCGACGATCCCCTTGCGCGCCACCACCTCCACCTCGTCGGCGTCGGTGGTCGGCACGTCGGCGGCCCCGTCGCGGGGGCGACCGAAGTAGGCGTGCTCGGGCGAGACGAGCAGGTGCAGCAGCTCCACCCGCGCCGCGTGCGGCAGCCCGGTGGCGGCGGGGGCGCCGGCCGGGTCGCTCACAGCGCCGCGCAGGCGCTCGCCGCGCGCACCGCCTGCGCCGCGTACCCGCCGCCGAACAGGACGGTGTGCACCAGCAGCGGGTGCAGCTGGTGCAGCGGCACCCGCTCGCGCCACCCGCCCGGCGTGCCGGCGGCCTCCGCGTGGGCGGCCAGGACGCGGTCCAGGTGCGGGGCGCCGAACAGCGCCAGCATCGCCAGGTCCGTCTCCGGGTGCCCGCCGTGCGCGGCCGGGTCGATGAGCACCGCGCCGTCCGCGGACCACAGCACGTTGCCGGACCAGAGGTCCCCGTGCAGCCGCGCGGGTCGCTCGCCGCCGGCGACGAGGGCCTCGTCGCCGTCCTCCAGCCGCGCGCACACCCGCTCCACGACGGCGACGTCGTCGGCGTCCAGGGTGCCCGCGTCGCGGGCGGCGCGCAGGTACGGCTGCAGGCGGTGCCGGGCGTAGAAGGCGCCCCAGGGCAGGTCCTCGCCCTCGCGGGTCATCGGCAGCCGCAGCGCGGCGATCCACGCGTCGCCCTCCACCCCGGGCGGGGGCGCGCCGAAGCGGGGGGCGCCGGCGGCGTGCGTGCGGGCCAGGTCGCGCCCGAAGCGCTCGGCGGCGGCCGGGGTGGCCCGCGTCTCGACGACCCGGTCCAGGACGAGCTCGTCCTCGTCCACCGCGTGCACCCGCACCACGGCCGCGCCGCCCGCGGCGGCCAGCCAGCGCAGCCCGGCGGCCTCGGCGGCCAGCGCGCCCGGGGTGCGGTGGGCGGCGGGCAGCCGCTTGACGTGCAGGTCGGGGCTGGCGCTCACGGCGCCCATGCTGCCCGGCGCCGCGCGGCCGCGCCGCCGGACCCACAGGCCGCCGACGGTCCCGCCCGTCCACAGCCCGCTGCCCGCGGGCCCGCCGCGGGGCCGGCCCGCTGCCTAGCGTCCCGCGGGTGTCGGGGCGAGGACGGGGTGCGGGCGGATGACGGGCGTGACGGGCGTGGACGTGGCGGCGGGTGCCGGGGCGGGGCTGCGGGTCGAGCTGGCCGAGGAGGTGCGGGCGCTGGCCGTGCGCGCCGACCACGGAGCCCACCGCGCCGACGTCGTGGCGCAGCGGCTGCGGGCGCTCGCCGCGGACGGCGGCGCCGGGTGGCAGGGGCGGGCCGCGGCCGCCTTCGCCGGGCGGGCCGCGGAGCGGGAGACCGCGGCGCGCGCTCTCGCGCGGGCGTGGCAGGACGTCGCGACGGCCGCGCGCGCCCACGCCGCCGCGGTGGGGACCGGCGCGTGAGCGCGGGCCGCGCCGGTGCGCTGCACGTCAGCACCGGCGGCCCGGCGGCCGTGGACCCCGCGCTGCTGGAGGGGACGGCGGCCGCGCTGGGCGCGGCGGCCGAGGAGCTGGTGCTGCTGGCCGCCGACGCGGTCCGCTGGGCGGCCTCGCCGCAGCTGCTCGTCAGCGCCCCCGCGGCGCCCGCCTCGGCGTGGGTCCTGGCCGCGGCGGTGCACGACCTGCTGCTCGGCCCGCGCAGCGCCCCCGCGGCCGCCGCGGAGACGCTCGCGCTGGCCGGCCGGCTGCGCCTGGCGGCGCTGCGCTACCGCGTCGGGGAGGAGGCCGCCGGGGCCGCCGTGGCGGCCGCCCGGCGCGCCACCGCCGGGCTGGTCGTCGAGGCGGCGCCGGGCCTGGCGGTCGGGGCCGCCGCCGTCGTGGCCGCCGACGCCCTGCGCCGGGTGGACGTGGTCACCGGCGCGGTCGCGGCCGAGGCCGTGCGCCAGGCGCGGGCGGGCGCCCTGGACCCGGCCGGCCTGGAGCGCCTCGCCGTGGACACCGCCCGCGAGCAGCTGGCCGACGCCGAGCACGACGCGCGCGCCCTGGCCGTCGACGTGTTCGCCGCCCACCCCGGGCTCACCCGCGAGGTGGTCGCGCTGACGCCGCACCTGGTCGCCGCCGCGGAGCAGCGCCAGCCGCTGCTGGGCGCGGCCGCGCAGGTGCTGGCGCCCGGCGCGGACGACGACGTCGCGGGGGTGGCCGGCGCCGTCGTCGCGGCCGGCGGGCTGGCCGGGGCCCTGGGCGGCGGCCGCCGCACCGACGCCGTCGCCGTCCGCCCGGTGGCCGGGCGCGCGGCACCCGTGCGGCCCGCGGCCGGGCTGGCGGAGCTGCTCGACGGGGTGGCGCAGCAGTCGACGGGCTGGCCGCCGGGCCGGGAGAGCCTGGGCGGGCGGGTGCCGGGGGCGACGACCCCGCCGCCGGGGTCCCTGCGGGTCGAGCGCGTCACCGGCGCGGGCGGGGAGGTGGCGTGGGCCGTGGCGGTGCCGGGCACCCAGGAGTGGGGCCCCGTGCCCGGGGCCAACCCGATGGACCTGACGACGAACGTGCGCGCGGTGGCCGGGCAGGACACCGCCACCGCGGGCGCCGTCGTGCAGGCCCTGCGGGCCGCCGGGGCCGCGCCGGGGGAGCCGGTGCTGCTGGCCGGGCACAGCCAGGGAGGGCTGACGGTCTCCGCCGTCGCCGCCGACCCGGCCGTGCGGCGGGAGTTCACGATCACCCACGTCGTCACCGCCGGCGCACCCACCGACACCACCGCCGTCCCGGCGGACGTGCGGGTCCTGTCGCTGGAGCACGTCGACGACGTCGTGCCCGCCCTCGACGGCGCCGACGCGCCGGCGTCGGACAGCCGCACGGTCGTGCGCCGCGACACCGGCGCGTCCGGCGGCCCGGACCCGCTGGCGGCGCACGCCTCCTCCGCCTACGTGGCCACGGCGGCGCTCGCCGACCGCAGCGACGACCCCGCGCTGGTCGCGTTCCGGGACTCCGCGGCGCTGTTCTGGGACCGCCCCGGCGCCCGCGTGCAGGTCTTCGACTACACCGCCGAGCGGCTGCCGCGAGCGGCCGCACCGTGAGCGGCCGCGGCCCGCAGCACCGGGCCCCAGCGCTCGGCGTACGCCTCCAGGGCGGGCGAGCCCGCGCCCTCCGTGTCGAGCAGGTACAGCCCCGGCGCGGGCAGCGCGGCGCCCAGCTCGGCCAGGACCGGCTTGAGCAGCAGGTCCGCGGCCAGCGCGTGCGCGGGGCCCGCGCCGAGCATCAGCGGCACCGCGGTCACGTCGCGCAGCCCCTCCCCGCCGGCGAAGCGGTCCAGGAACAGCTTCAGCAGACCCGTGTAGGTGGCCTTGTAGGTGGGGCTGGCCACCACGAGCAGGTCCAGCGCGCCGACCTGCTCGACGGCGCGCCCGACGGCCTCGTCGCCCCAGCTGAGCAGCCCCGGGCCGAGGGTGGTCACGTCCACCACGAGGTCGGGCGCGCGCCCGGACAGCAGCTCCACCGCCCGCACGGCCGCGGCCAGCGTCCGCGAGGCCGGCTTCGGGTTGCCGACCACCACACCCGTGCGCAGCGCGGGCGGTCCCTGTCCGCCGGCCGCGCTCACGCGCCCACCCGCGGCTGCAGCGCCCGGAACCCGCTGCCGTGCCACACCAGCGGCTCCAGGTCGGCGTCCGTGGCCATCTTGTGCACCTGCAGCAGGACGACGTCGTGGTCGCCGGCGGGGAACTGCGAGTGGACGCTGCACTCCAGCCACACCGGCGCCCCGTCGACGAACAGGGACCCCTCCGGGGTGGTCGTCGTCGCGATCCCCGCGAACCGGTCGCCCGCCTTGGACGCCATCTGCCGCGCGGCCGTGTCGTGGGCCTCCCCGAGCACCGAGACCCCGATGCGCGGCACCGCCGCCAGCTTCGGCCAGCTCGTCGAGGTGTGCTGCACGGCCACGAGGACCAGCGGCGGCTTGGCCGAGATGCCCACCTGGAAGGAGGAGGCGACGAGCACGACGGGAGCGCCGTCCACGACGGCCGACAGCGCCGCCACGCCCGAGGGGAAGAGCGCGAAGGTGGCGAACAGCGCCTTGGGGTCGTCGGAGTAGTCGATGAGCTCAGGCATCAGGTCCGTCCGCGTCTGGAGGGGCAGGCAGGGGCAGGGTCGGCCCGGTACCGGGGAGCGCGGCCGACGGCACGCACCACCGGCACCCGCCCCGTCGGCCCGTGCTGGGCCCATCGTGCACCCCCGCGCCGCTCCCGGCAGCAGACGGGCGGGGCGCTGGCGGGGCGCGGGTGAGCCGCCGGCCGCCGGCCGCCGCGCCCTAGCCTGGGGCCATGCCCAGCACCCCGTCCGCGCCGCGGCTGCGGCCGCACCTGGAGAAGGTCCCCGCCTACGTCGCCGGCAAGCCGGCGCTCGCGCGGGAGGGGCTGCGGGTGTGGAAGCTCTCCTCCAACGAGAACCCCTACCCGCCGCTGCCGAGCGTGGTCAGCGCCGTCGCCGAGGCCGCGGCCGACCTCAACCGCTACCCGGACCCGGCGGCCACGGCGATGCTGGAGGCCGTCGCGCGGCGCTGGGACGTGCCGGCCGAGCAGCTGGTCACCGCCACCGGCAGCGTCCGGCTGCTGGCGCAGCTGGCCGAGACGACGTGCGGCCCCGGCGACGAGGTCGTCTACGCGTGGCGCTCCTTCGAGGCGTACCCCGTCACCGCGGCCCTGGCCGAGGCGACCGCCGTGCAGGTGCCGCTGACCGCCGAGGCCCGGCACGACCTGCCCGCGATGCTCGCGGCGATCACCCCCCGCACGCGCCTGGTGGTGCTGTGCTCGCCCAACAACCCCACCGGCCCGGCGCTGCGCAGCGGTGAGCTGACGGACTTCCTGGACCGCGTGCCCGGGGACGTGCTCGTCGTCCTCGACGAGGCGTACCGCGAGTTCGTCGACGACCCCGACGTGCCGGACGGGGTCGAGCTGTCGCGCCGGTACCCGAACCTCGTCGTGCTGCGCACCTTCTCCAAGGCGTACGGGCTGGCCGGGCTGCGCGTCGGCGTCGCCCTGGCCGACCCGCGGGTGGCCTCGGTGCTGCGCCGCTCCTCCACGCCCTTCGGGGTCTCGGGCGTGGCCCAGGCCGCGGTCGTGGCCTCCCTGCGCCCGGCCGCGGAGGCCGAGCTGATGGAGCGCGTCGCGGCCCTGGCCGCCGAGCGCCGCCGCGTCCTCGGCGGGCTGCGCGCGCAGGGCTGGGACGTGCCGGACGCGCAGGGCAACTTCGTGTGGCTGCCCGTGGGGGAGCGGGCGCTGGAGCTGGCCGACGCCTTCGCGGTGGAGGGCCTCGTGGTGCGCCCCTTCGCCGGCGACGGGATCCGCGTCACCGTCGCCGAGACCGCCGCCAACGACCGGCTGCTGGAGGTCGCCGCCGGCCTGCGCTGAGGCGGGTGCCGCGGCGACGGACCCCGCCCGGCTCCCCGGCTCAGCCCGGCAGCCGCACCGCGGTCCCGGCGGTGGCGCGCCGGCGGCGCTTGTCCTCGTACATCGCCGCGTCCGCGCGGCGCACGAGGTCCTCGGGGTCGACCGGGCCGGTCGCGACCGCGGTGCCGGTGCTCGCGCCGACGCCGCAGGTCCTGCCGGACCCGTCGAGGGCCACGGGCGCGGTCAGCGAGGCTCGCAGCCGCTCCGCGAGCGCCGCGGGCGCCGCGGCCCCGGGCCCGCGCAGCACGACGACGAACTCGTCACCGCCGGTGCGTGCCAGCGCCGCGCCCGGTGGGACGGCGGCCGCCAGGCGCGCGGCGACCTCCACCAGCAGCCGGTCGCCGGCCTGGTGGCCGTGCACGTCGTTGACGAGCTTGAACCCGTCGAGGTCCAGGTAGACGAGGGCGGCCGGCTCCCGCGGGCTCGCGGCCCGGACGGCGGCGCTCAGCGCCTCGCCGGCGCCGCGGCGGTTGAGCAGCCCGGTCAGCGGGTCGTGCAGCGCCGCGTGCAGCAGCTCGTCGTGGCGCCGGCGCTGCTCGACGGCCAGCGCCGCGGCGGCGCGGCGCTCCCGCGCCGCCAGGCGCGTGACGCTCAGCAGCACCGACAGCGACAGTGTCAGGAGCACCAGCGCGGCCAGGTGCGACAGCGCCGGCGGGAGGGTGAGCCACAGCCACCCGGCGTGGACGGCGCCCTCGACGGCGAGGGTGCCGACGACCGTGGTCACCACTCCCGTCGCGGTGGTGCGCGGACCCGGTTCGCGCTGGGCGACGTGCGCGGCCAGGGACGCGGCCAGGAAGGGGTAGACGAAGGGCAGTCCGGTCGAGGCGGCCGCCACGGCCAGCGCGGCTGAGATCAGCACGAGGCGCAGCACCACGCGCCGGTGCGGCGAGCGCCCCGCGACGAGGTCCTGCACGTCGTCGGTGAACAGGACGGTGGCCACGCCCCACACGAGCAGCTGGCTGCCCAGGCTCGCCCGCGGCGCGTCGAGGACACCCGCCAGCCACCACGCGAACAGGACGCACAGCAGGTAGGAGGCGGTGAAGGCGCTCACGCGCAGCGCGCGCCAGCCCGGCGCGCGGGAGGCGCGCAGGACCCGCCGCCACGTCTGGACGCTCACACCCCTCCATCGACCGGTGTGCGCCACGGCTCGACCACTCCTCACCCGGTCGGCGCCGTCGGCGCGTCGACGTCGCACCTACTTCCACGTAGGGTACGCAGGCGTAAGGTACGCGACCGTAGGTTCGGCTCCTCCGCCCGCCGGGGCGGTCCGGGCAGGACCCGCCCAGGACCCGGACGAGGGGGAGCACGTGAGCGACGCGGTGGCCGACCCGGCCCGCACCGAGCCGATGGTCCAGCTGCTCGACCCCTCGGGGGTCCGGCGCAGCCACCCCGAGCACGACGTGGACCTCACGCCGGACGAGCTGCGCGACGTCCTGCGCGACCTGGTCCTCCTGCGCCGGCTGGACGCGGAGGCGGAGGCGCTGCAGCGCCAGGGCGAGCTGGGCCTGTGGGCCGGCAGCCGCGGCCAGGAGGGCGCCCAGGTCGGCGCCGCCCGCGCGACCCGACCGCACGACCAGGTCTTCCCCACCTACCGCGACCACGGCGCCGTCCTGGGCCGCGGCATCGACCCGCTGCACGTGCTGAGCCTCTACCGGGGCACCGACCACGGCGGCTGGGACCCGGCCGCGCACCGCGTGCACCCGTACACCCTCGTCATCGCCGCGCAGCTGCTGCCGGCCGTCGGGTACGGCATGGGCGTGCAGCGCGACGGGGCCGTCGGCACCGGCGACCCGGCCCGCGACACCGCCGTCATCGCTTACCTGGGCGACGGGGCCAGCTCGCAGGGCGAGACCGCGGAGGCGCTGAGCTGGGCGGCGGTGTTCAACGCCCCCGTCGTGTTCTTCTGCCAGAACAACCAGTGGGCCATCTCCGAGCCGGTCGAGCGCCAGACCCGCGTGCCGATCCACCGCCGCGCCGAGGGCGCCGGCATGCCGGGCGTCCTCGTCGACGGCAACGACGTGCTGGCCTGCCTGGCCGTCGTCCGCTCCGCCCTCGACCGCGCCCGCGCCGGCGGCGGGCCCACGTTCGTCGAGGCGTACACGTACCGGATGGGCGCGCACACCACCTCGGACGACCCGACCCGCTACCGCAGCGCGGCCGACGTGGACGCCTGGCGCGACAAGGACCCGATCGACCGGTTCCGCGCGTACCTGGCGTCCGAGGGCCTGCTCGACGAGGCGTTCGAGACCGCTCTGGCCGCGGAGGCCGACGCCTTCGCCGAGCGGCTGCGCGCCGGGGTGCGCGCGCTGCCCGAGCCGGACCCGGCGGCGATGTTCGACCACGCCTACGCCGAACCGCACACCCAGGTCGTCGAGGAGCGCGACGAGTTCCTCGCCGCGTGGGCGCGCCACGACGAGGAGTCCGCCGCGATCACCGGAGGAGCACGCTGATGGAGCGCATGGCGCTGGGCAAGGCGATCACGGCGGGTCTGCGCGCGGCGATGGACCGCGACCCGCGCGTCGTCCTCATGGGCGAGGACATCGGCAAGCTGGGCGGGGTCTTCCGCGTCACCGACGGCCTGCAGAAGGACTTCGGCGAGGACCGCGTCATCGACACCCCGCTGGCCGAGGCCGGCATCGTCGGCACCGCCACCGGCATGGCGCTGCGCGGGTACCGCCCGGTGTGCGAGATCCAGTTCAACGGGTTCGTGTACCCGGCGGTGAACCAGATCGTCACGCAGCTGGCGAAGCTGCGGGCCCGCTCGCGCGGTCGCCTGAGCGTGCCCGTCGTCATCCGGATGCCCGCCGGCGGCGGCATCGGCTCGGTCGAGCACCACTCCGAGAGCCCGGAGGCGCTGTTCGCGCACGTCGCCGGCCTGCGCGTGGTCACCCCCGCCTCGGCGCACGACGCGTACTGGATGGTGCAGCAGTCGATCGCCTCGGCCGACCCGGTGCTGTTCCTGGAGCCGGAGCGCCGCTACTGGGAGAAGGGCGACGTGGACGTCGACCTGGCCCCCGGGCAGGTGACGCCGCTGCACCGCGCGCGGGTCCTGCGCGCGGGCACCGACGCCACCCTGGTGGCCTACGGCCCCACCGTGCGCCTGGCGCTGGACGCCGCCGCGGCCGCCGCCGAGGACGGCACGCAGCTGGAGGTCGTGGACCTGCGCTCGATCTCCCCGCTGGACGTGGACACCGTCGCGGAGTCGGTGCAGCGCACCGGCCGGCTGGTCGTCGTGCAGGAGGCGCCGACGTTCTTCGGCACCGGCGCCGAGCTGGCCGCGCGCGTGCAGGAGCGCTGCTTCTACTCGCTGGAGGCGCCCGTGCAGCGCGTCGGCGGCTTCCACGTCCCCTACCCGGTCGCGCGCGTCGAGGAGCACTACCTGCCCGGGATCGACCGGGTGCTCGACGCCGTCGACCGCGCGCTCGCCGCCTGAGCGCGCCCCGAACTCCCCAGGAAACGTCCCGAGAGGAACCCGTGGACCAGCGCTTCGCCCTGCCCGACGTCGGTGAGGGGCTGACCGAGGCGGAGATCGTCTCCTGGAAGGTGCGCGAGGGCGACCTCGTGGCCGTCAACGACGTCCTCGTCGAGATCGAGACGGCGAAGTCGCTGGTGGAGCTGCCCAGCCCGTACGCGGGCACGGTGGCGCAGCTGCTGGCCCCCGAGGGCGCCACCGTCGAGGTCGGCGCCGACATCGTCGTGGTGCGCACCGGCAGCACCGAGGCTCCCGGGCCCGTCGGGCCGCCCGCCGCCGAACCCGCCGCCGCGGCCCAGGACGCCTCCGGCGCCACCCTGGTCGGCTACGGCACCCGCGAGGCCGCCCCGCGCCGTCGCCGCTCGGCGCAGGCGACCCCGCAGCCCGCCGCGCCGCAGCAGCCGGCCGCACCGGAGCCGACGGCCGCGCCCACCGCGCAGCGGGTCCTGGCCAAGCCGCCCGTGCGCAAGCTGGCCCGCGACCTCGGCGTCGACCTGGCCGACGCCACCCCCACCGGCCCCGGCGGCACCGTCACCCGCAGCGACGTCCTCGCGCTCGTGCCCGGCGCCCCCGAGGAACCGGCGCGCCGCGTGGAGCGGCACGAGCGCGAGCACCACGTGCCGATCCGCGGGGTGCGCAAGGCCACGGCCGCCGCGATGGTCGAGAGCGCGTTCTCCGCCCCGCACGTCACGGTGTTCACCACGGTCGACGTCACCCGCACCATGAAGCTGTACCAGCGGCTGAAGCAGGACCGGGAGTTCGAGGGCGTCCGCGTCTCCCCGCTGCTGCTGGTCGCCAAGGCCCTGCTGGTCGCGGTGCGCCGCAACCCGGACGTGAACTCCACGTGGGACGAGGCCAACCAGGTCATCGTCGTGAAGAACTACGTCAACCTCGGCATCGCCGTGGCGACCCCGCGCGGCCTGCTCGTGCCGAACGTCAAGGACGCCGACGCGATGACGCTCAAGGAGCTGGCCGTCGCGCTGGGCGAGCTGACGACGACCGCGCGCGCCGGCAAGGCGTCCCCGCGGGACCTGGCCGAGGGCACCATCACCATCACCAACGTCGGCACGTTCGGCATCGACACCGGCACCCCGATCCTCAACCCGGGGGAGGCGGCGATCCTGGCCGTCGGCACCATCGCCGAGCGCCCTTGGGTGCACCGCGGCAAGGTGAAGCCGCGCTGGACGGTCACCCTGAGCCTGTCCTTCGACCACCGGATGCTCGACGGGGAGAGCGGCTCGCGCGTGCTGGCCGACATCGCCGCCGTGCTGGAGGACCCCGCCCGCGCGCTCGTCTGGAGCTGATTCGGCGGGTTTCCCCGGACCGTCGCCCCGCCCCGGGACGGTCGCCCGTCCCCCGGACGGTCGCCCGTCCCCCGGACGGTCGCCCGCCCCCGGACGGTTGCTCGGGCTCACGAACGGGTAGGGGCTCCCCGGAGCGGTTCCGCGACGGGAGGAGGACGGCGTGCCGGGGTGGCTGGAAGCCGGGGCGTGGGGGTTGTTCGGCGGGGCGGCGCTGGTGGTGGGCGCGCTCGTGGCGTGGTTCGCGCCGGTGCCGCGCGCCGTCGTCGCGGGCGTCATGGCGTTCGGGTCGGGCGTGCTCATCTCCGCCCTGGCCTTCGACCTGGCGCAGGAGGCCGCCGAGACCGGCGGCCTGACCGTCACGGTGGTCAGCCTGCTGGCCGGGGCGCTGCTGTACGTGGCGGCGAACGCGGCGCTGGCCCGGCGCGGCGCCCGGCACCGCAAGCGCTCCGGCGGCCAGCAGCCCTCGGAGTCCGAGCAGGGCGGCAGCGGCGCGGCGATCGCGGTCGGCGCCCTGCTCGACGGGGTGCCCGAGTCGGTGGTGCTGGGCCTCGGGCTGCTCGGCGGGGGCGGGGTGAGCACCGCCGTCGTGGCCGCCGTGGCCATCTCCAACGTGCCGGAGGGGCTGTCGAGCGTGGCGGGCATGAAGCGCGCCGGGCGCAGCGCCCGGTACGTGTTCGGCGTGTGGGGCGGCATCGCGCTCGTCAGCGGGCTGGCGGCCGCCCTGGGGTACCTGGCGCTGGGCGGGGCCTCCCCGCAGGTCGTCGCGGCGATCACGGCGCTGGCCGCGGGCGCCATCCTCACCATGATCGCCGACACGATGATCCCGGAGGCGTTCGAGCGCACGGGCCTGCTCACCGGGTTCATCACCACGCTCGGCTTCGTCCTCGCCTTCGCCGTCAGCCGCCTGGGGGGCTGACCGGGGGCTGACCGGGGGCTGACCGGCACCGGGCCGCGCCGCTAGCGTCCGGGCGACGGCCGCCCGCCAGGGCGACGACGCGAGAGGCGGAGCCCCCGTGACCCACACCCCCACCGGACCGATGCCCGCGCGGCCCGGACCGCTGCCGCGCATCAGCGTGCCGGTGCCGCACCTGGCCCAGCCGCTGCGGCGGTTCCTGGCCACCGAGTCCGGCGGGGCGGTGCTGCTGCTGACGGCGACCGCCGCCGCGCTGGTGTGGGCGAACCTGCCCGGCTCCGGGTACGAGGAGTTCTGGCACGCCGAGGGCTCGGTGCGCCTGGGCGGCTGGGAACTGGCCCTGGACCTGCGGCACTGGGTCAACGACGCCGCGATGGCCGTGTTCTTCCTCGTCGTCGGCCTGGAGATCAGCCGCGAGGTGACGGTGGGGGAGCTGCGCAACCCGCGCGCCGTCGTCGTGCCCGTCCTCGGCGCGCTGGGCGGGCTGGCCCTGCCCGCCCTGCTGTACCTGGCGGTGAACCCCAGCGGGCCCGCGGCGGTCGGCTGGGGCATCCCCATGTCCACCGACACCGCGTTCCTCGTCGGGGTCCTGGCGCTGTTCGGGCCGCGCTGCCCGGACCAGCTGCGCCTGTTCCTGCTGACCCTGGCGATCGTCGACGACGTCGGCGCCGTCACCGTGATGGCCGTCTTCTACAGCGACGAGGTGTCCACGACCGCGCTGGGCGTCTCGGCGGCCCTCGTCGCGGTGCTCGCGCTCCTGCGCTGGGCGGGGGTGTGGCAGCTGACCCCGTACGTGCTCGTCGGCCTGGCGCTGTGGCTGGCCGTCTACGCCTCCGGCGTGCACCCCACCCTGGCCGGCGTCCTCGTCGGTGTCCTCGTGCCAGCCGCGCGCGTGTCCCCCGAGCAGCGCGAGCGGGTGCGCACCTACGGGCGGGCGCTGCTGGAGCGGCCCACCCCGTTCCGGGCGCGGATGGCGACGACGGCCGCGCGCGCCGCGGTGCCCGCCAACGACCGCCTGCAGGACGCGCTGCACCCCCTCAGCGCCTACGTCGTCGTCCCGCTGTTCGGGCTGGCCAACGCCGGGGTCGTCCTGGACGGCGAGGCGCTGCGCACGGCGCTGACCTCGCCGGTGACCGGCGGGATCGTGCTGGCCCTCGTCGTCGGCAACGGCGTGGGCATCTCCGTGGCGGCCGCGGTCGCCCTGCGCACCGGGCTGGGCGACCTGCCCGGCCGCGTGCGCTACGGGCACCTCGTGGGCGGGGCGCTGCTGGCCGGGATCGGGTTCACCATCTCCCTGTTCATCACCGACCTGGCCTTCGACGACGCCGCCCTGCGCGACCAGGCGAAGATCGGCGTGCTGGCCGGCTCGCTGGTCTCCGCCGTCCTGGGGTCGCTGGCGCTGCGCGTCCTGGGCGAGCGGATGCCGCTGTGCACCGTGGACGGGGACGAGCTGCCCGAGCTGCCCGCCGGGCCCTGGCTGGACCCGACCCGCGCGTGAGGTGGGCCGGCGGGTCTCAGCGGTGCAGGCCCAGGTTGGTGCGCAGCGCCACCACCTCGACCCGCCCGGTGTAGGCGCGGCCGTCGACGAACAGGGTGGGGGTGCCGCGCGCGCCGTCCGCGGCCCCGGCGCGGTAGTCGGCCTCCACGGCCGGGCGGTGCGCCTGCGCCGCCGCCCCGACCACCTCGCCGGTCACCCCCGCGCGCTGCGCGTGCGCGGCCAGGTCCGGGTCCGTCAGCCGGTCCTGGTGGGCGAACAGCAGGTCGTGCAGCGGCCAGAACGCCTCCCCGGCGGCCTCCGCGGCCAGCGCCGCCGTCAGCGCGAACGGGTGCTTGGTGAACAGCGGGAAGTGCCGGAACACCAGCCGCACCCGGCCCGCGGACCCCTCGACGACTTCGCGCAGCACGGGCGCGGCGGCCGCGCAGTAGGGGCACTCGAAGTCGCCGTACTCCACGATCGTCGTGGCCGCGCCGGGATCGCCCAGCACGTGCCGGTCCAGGTCCACCGCCACCGGGGCGCTCGCACCCGTCGCGGGCGCGTCGCCCGGTCCGCTCGCCGTCACGGCCCGGACCGTAGCGCCGGGCGGGGGCGCGGTCGACCCCCGTCGTGCCCGGCCCCGTCCGACCTGGTCCTGCGAGGGCCTCCCACCGCCGCGCCCGCGCGGCTACTGTCACCGCTGGCGAGCGCTCTCAGGGGTCCGTGCCCCCGGGGTGCCCACCACCCGGTCCGCCCGTCCCGTCCGCCGGAGGTCCCGTGACCACCACCCCCGACAGCCCGCCCGCGCCGCTCGCGGCGCCCGGCGACGGGCCCGTCGAGGAGGCCCGCCGCCCCGTCATCCTCTGCGTCGACGACGACCCCGGCGTCGTGCGCGCGGTCGCCCGCGACCTGCGCCGCCGCTACGGGCACACCCACCGCGTGGTGCGCGCCGACTCCGGCCGCGAGGGCCTGCGCGCCCTGGAGGAGCTGGTCGTGCGCAACCAGCCCGTCGCCGTCGTCATGGCCGACCACCGGATGCCGTCGATGACGGGGGTGGAGTTCCTCGAGGAGGCCATGGACGTCGTCCCGGCCGCCAAGCGGGTCCTGCTGACCGCCTACGCCGACACCGACGCCGCGATCCGCGCCATCAACGAGGTCGACCTCGACCGCTACCTGCTCAAGCCGTGGGACCCGCCGGAGGAGCGGCTGTACCCGCCGCTGGACGAGCTGCTCGCCGACTGGCGGGCCGCCACCCGCCCGGCCGCCGCGGGGCTGTCCGTCGTCGGCCACCAGTGGTCCGCGCAGACGCAGGAGCTGAAGGAGTTCCTGGCGCGCACCTCCCTGCCGTACCGGTACGTCGACGTGCGCAGCGCCGAGGCCCACCGCCTGCTGCGCATCGCCGGCCTGGACGACGGCCCGGACTTCCTGCCCGTCGTGTTCCTGCCCGACGGCGGGACCGTGCCCGCCTGCCGTCCGCGCGAGCTGGTGCAGCGCCTGGGGTTCCCCACGACGGCGGCCGCGCCCTTCTACGACGTGGTCATCGTCGGCGGCGGCCCCGCCGGGCTGGGCGCGTCGGTGTACGCGGCCAGCGAGGGGCTGCGCACCCTGCTCGTGGAGCGCTCGACGACGGGCGGGCAGGCCGGGCAGAGCAGCCGCATCGAGAACTACCTGGGCTTCCCCAAGGGCGTCTCGGGCAACGAGCTGGCCCAGCGGGCCCGCGACCAGGCGCTGCGCTTCGGCGTGGAGGTGGTCAAGACCGTCGAGTGCGTCGGCGTCGAGGCCGCCGGGGACGGGCGCCGCGTCCGCCTCGACGACGGGTCGGTCGTCGCCTGCCACGCCGTCGTCCTGGCCACCGGCGTGACGTACTCGGCGCTCGCCGCGCCCGGGCTGGCGGAGTTCACCGGCCGCGGCGTGTACCAGGGGGCCGCCGCCCACGAGGCCGTGAACTGCGCCGGGCAGGTCGTCCACGTCGTCGGGGCCGCGAACTCCGCCGGGCAGGCGGCGCTGTTCTTCGCCCAGCACGCCTCCGAGGTCGTCATGCTCGTGCGCGGGGACTCGCTGCGACGCAGCATGAGCGAGTACCTGGTGGCGCGCATCGAGGCGACGCCGAACATCCGGGTGAGGCTGCGCACCGAGATCACCGGCGCCTCCGGCGACGGGCACCTGCAGCGGCTGGCGCTGTGCGAGCGCGCCACCGGCCGCGAGGAGGTCGTCGACACCGAGTGGCTGTTCGTGTTCATCGGCGCCGCCCCCCGCACGGACTGGCTGGGGGAGGCGTTCGTCCGCGACGCCAAGGGGTTCCTCGTCACCGGACCGGACCTGCTCGACGAGCGGGGCCGCCCACCCGCGGGGTGGGACGTCCCGCGCGACCCGTACCTGCTGGAGTCCAGCGTCCCCGGCGTGTTCGTGGCCGGCGACGCGCGCGCCGCCTCGGTCAAGCGGGTCGCCTCCGCCGTCGGCGAGGGGGCGCTGGCCGTGAACCTCGTGCACCGCTACCTGGAGGGGCTGTGAGCGTCGAGGAGGCCGCCGGGCCGGCCACCGTCGGGGTTGACGAGCTGCGCACGCTGTTCCTGTTCGAGCACCTGGACGAGGAGGACGTGCGCTGGATCGCCGAGCGCGGCGACCGGCGCACCTACCCGGCCGGCGCCACCGTGTTCGCCACCGGTGAGCCCGCCGGGCACCTGTGGGTGCTGCTGGAGGGGGAGGTGCGCCAGGAGAAGCAGGTCGGCGGCCGGCCCGTCGTCCTGGGCACCACCAGCCAGCGCGGCGCCTACGCGGGGGCCGTGCGCGCCTTCGTCGACGAGGGCCAGCAGGTCTACGTCAACGACCTGAGCACCACGACGACCACGAGCCTGTTCCGGCTGCCCGCCCGGGACTTCGCCACGTTCGTGCGCACCCGGATGCCGATGGCCGTGCACCTGCTGGACGGGTTGTACGTGGGCCTGCGCAACACCGAGGCCACCGTGCGCCAGCAGGAGCACCTGGCACGCCTGGGGCACCTGTCCGCCGGGCTGGCCCACGAGCTGAACAACCCCGCCGCGGCCGCCGTGCGCGCCGCCTCGCAGTTCGGGCGCGTCCTGGGCGTCCTCGCCGACCCGCCGCCGGTGGTGGACGGGCTGGCCGGCGCGGCGTCCGAGGTGCTGGCCGCCGCCCGCGAGCGCGCCCGCGACGGCGGCGGGGTCGCGCTGGGCGCCCTGGAGCGCGCCGACGCCGAGGACGAGGTCGCCGACGTCCTGGAGGACGCCGGGGTGGCCGAGGCGCAGGAGGCCGCCGTCGTCCTCGTCGCCGCCGGGCTGGGCGCGGACGAGGTCGCCGCCGCGGTGGAGCGGCTGCGCGGGCCGGGCCTGTCCGAGCGCGTCGGCTGGCTCGCGGCCGTCCTGGAGGCCGACGCCCTCGCCCGCGAGATCGGCACCGCCACGCAGGCGATCTCCGCCCTCGTCGCCGCCGTCAAGGCGTACAGCTACCTGGACTCCGGCAGCGCGCAGGACGTCGACGTGCACGCCGGGCTGGACAGCACCCTGACGATGCTCGGGCACAAGCTGCGCGACGTGCGCGTGGTGCGCGAGTACGCCGACGGCCTGCCGCGCGTCAGCGCCCACGGCGCCGAGCTGAACCAGGTGTGGACGAACCTGCTCGACAACGCCGTGCACGCCGTCGGCGGGCGCGGCACCGTCGTGCTGCGCACCCGCGCCACCGGCGACGGGGTGCGCGTGGAGGTCGCCGACGACGGCCCCGGGGTCGACGAAGCCGTGCGCGACCGGCTGTTCGACGCGTTCGTCACCACCAAGGGCCCCGGCGGCGGCACCGGCCTGGGCCTGGACGCGTGCCGGCGCATCGTCGAGGACCGCCACCACGGCCGCATCTCGTTCACCACCGGGCCCGGCGGCACGACCTTCGCGGTCGACCTGCCGGTCGCCCGGCCCCGTTGAAGGACCCACCCACCGGAGGACGTCGTGAGTAGCACCACCTGCGGGCACCTGGACACCGTCGACGCGACCGCCGAGCCGAGCGCGCCCGGCTGCGAGGACTGCCTGGCCGCCGGGGGCCGCTGGGTGCACCTGCGCATGTGCAGCGGGTGCGGGCACGTCGGCTGCTGCGACTCCTCGCCTGGCAAGCACGCCACCGCCCACCACCGCGGTACCGGCCACCCCCTCGTGCGCTCCTACGAGCCGGGCGAGGAGTGGTTCTGGTGCTACCCCGACGAGCTGCTGTTCGAGCTGCCCGACGCCCCGCCCGCCCCCTCCCACCCCTGAGCGGGGCGGGGTTCAGCCGTCACCGCGGCCCCGGCTGCGCAGGGCCAGGACGAGCGCCACCCGCCCGTCGAAGGACGCCGGGTCGGTGCCCGTGAGGTCGCGCACGCGGGCGAGGCGGTTGCGCACCGAGTTCGGGTGGACGAACAGCGCCTGCGCCGTCGCGGTCAGCGACCCGTCCAGGTGCAGGTAGGTCTGGACCGTCGCCACGAGCTGGCTGCCGTGCCGGGCGTCGTAGCGCACCAGGGGTTCCAGGACGTGGTCGGCGAACGGAGCGAGGTCCTCGCTCGTCATGCGCTCCAGCAGCCCGGAGAACGTCGCCAGGTCCCGCGGCCCCGCCGGCGAGCCGCGCCGGGCCGCGATCGCGAACGCGGCCAGTCCCTCCCGCACCGACCGGGCGACGCGCGGCAGGGGCCCCGGCCCGCCCGTCGCGTGCGGCACGGGCGGTGAGGACGGTGACGGCGTGGCCAGGGCGGCCGCGCCGGACGCCACCGCCCCCGCGGCGGCGACGACGACCGCGACCTCGCCGATCCAGCCCTCCACGTGCGGGCCCGTGACCGGGCAGGCGCGGCCCGCCGGCAGGCACAGGACGGCCAGGTCGCCGTCGAGGACGTGCGCGGGCAGCCGGTCGCGCAGCACGCCCGCGCTGGCCAGGCCCCGGCGCACGTAGTCCAGGACCCGCCCGTCCTCCCGGCGCTCGCGCCGCGCGCGCCGCGCGGCGTCGTGGACCTCCTGCAACCTCTCCGTGAACGCCACGAACGGCAGGGTGTTCGGCACCGTGAACAGCGCCAGCCCCGCCCGGCGCGCCTCGTCGGCGAGCTCCAGCGGCGGTTCGTGCCCGCTGACCCCCACCGCCAGGCCGATGCCCGCGGCGCCGGCGCGGGCCAGCGCGTCGACGAACGCGCGGCGGTCGGCGGCGGTGCGCAGGTCCGAGCCCACCGTGAGGATCAGCTCCCCGCCGCGCAGGAACGCCGACGGGTCGACGAGCTCGGTCGGGTGCGCGAGGCGCACCGGGCGGTCCAGTCCCGTCTCGCCCGTGAGCACCCGCACGTCGAAACCCGGCCACGACACCACGTCCCGCACGGTCACCGGCGGGACGGCGCCGCCGGGGTCCGGGGCCTCCGGGTCCGCGGGGTCGGACGTCATCACCGGGAAACACTAGGGCCGCCGTGTGACGGCGGTGTTTCCGCCGGGTGTGGGCGCGCACACCCCGGCGCGGCGGCCGTTGTGGGCGCCGCCAGGAACGCCCCGCGCGGGCTCCTGGCCCGCCTACGGTGACCGCCGACCCGCCCCGCACCCCACCGGCGGCTCCGCCCGAGAGGAACCCGATGGCCACCACCGGAACCCCCGCCCCCGCCGGCGCGCCGCCCGGCGGCGACACCGACTACCCGCTGAGCCCGGTCCCCACCGCGGCCCGCAGGAGCACGACGTCCGTCGTGGTCGTCGTCCTCGGCTTCCTGTTCTTCACCCCCACCATGATCACTGGTGGGCAGGTCGCCGTGGCGTTCGACTTCCCCCGCTTCCTGCTGCTGGCCGCAGCGGCCGCCGCCGTGCTGGCCGTCTACATCGGCCTGATGGGCGCCATCAGCGCCCGCACCGGCCTGACGACGGTCCTGCTGGCGCGCAGCGTGTTCGGCCGCGCCGGCGGCAAGTGGGCCTCGATCGTCCTCGGCGGCACGCAGGTCGGCTGGTACGGCATCACCCTGGCGACGCTCACCGACCTCGTCGGCCGCGCGCTCGGCGTGCAGACCACCTGGCCCCTCGCCGTCGTCGCCGGCGTCGCCATGGCGGCCAGCGCCTACCGCGGGTTCCGCGGCATCGAGGTGCTCAGCTGGGTCTCCGTGCCGCTCATGCTGGCCCTGTGCCTGTGGGTCCTCGTCCTCGCCGTCGGCGAGACCGGCGGGCCGGGCGCGCTGCTCGGCCTGGAGGGCGCGGGCGGCACGAGCACCGGGGTCGCGCTGACCGCGATGATCGCCACGTTCATCTCCGGCGGCACCCAGATGGGCAACTGGACGCGGTTCGCCCGCTCGGGCCGCACCGCGTTCGTCAGCACCGCGGTCTGCGTCCTGCTGGCCCAGTTCGCCATGCTGGCCTTCGGCGGCGTGGGCGCCGCGGCGTTCGGGCAAGCGGACTACGCCGAGCTGCTCGTCCAGCTCGGCATCGTCGGCGCCGGTCTCCTGCTGCTGGTGCTGAACCTGTGGACCACCAACGACAACACCGCCTACGCGTTCGGCGTCGCCGGTGCCGAGCTGTTCGACCGCCCCGACAAGCGCCCGTTCGTCGTCGGCGGTGTGGTGCTCGGCATCGCCATCGCCGTCAGCGACCTCGGCGGCGCCCTCGTGCCGTTCCTCGTCCTGCTGGGCGTCGTCATCCCGCCGCTCGGCGGCGCGCTCATCGGCTGGTTCTTCCTCGTGTGGCGCGGCCACGCCCCGGCCACCGACCTGACGGCGCAGCCGCTCGTGCGCTGGAGCGCCCTGGCCGCCTACGCCGCCGGCACCGCCGCCGCCTGGGCCGGGTCGGCCTTCGACGTCGGGATCCCCGCCCTGCAGGGCGTCGTCGTGGCGGCGCTCGCGGCGCCCGTCGCGGCGGCCGCCGCCCGCCGCGCGACCCGCGCGGAGGTGGCCGCGTGAGCGCCCCCGCCCCCCGTCCCACCACGGGGTCCCCGGGCACCTTCGTCCGCGCCGCCCACGTCATCACGATGGACGGGCGCACCGGCAGCCGGCCCGTCGTCGCGAACGTCCGGTTCGCGGACGGCGTCCTCACCGGCGTCGGCCCCGACGTGCGACCCGGACCCGGCGACACGGTCCTCGACGGGACCGACCGCCTCGTCACGCCCGGGTTCGTCAACGCGCACACCCACTCCTGGGAGGCGCTGTTCAAGGGCCGGTACGACAACCTGCCGCTCGAGCTGTGGATGCTGTTCTCCTACCCGATCCTCGGCGACGCGCGCGTCTCGCCGGACCTCGTGCGCCTGCGCAGCCGGCTGTTCGCGGCCGAGTCGCTGAAGGCGGGTGTCACCACCCTCGTCGACGACGTCCTGGAGACGCCGGGGCAGGAGTTCGACCAGCTCGACGCCGTCGTCGACGCCTACGACGAGGCCGGCGTGCGCGCCAACGTCTCCGGGCACGTCATCAACCGGCCGTTCACGGACACCCTGCCGTTCCTCGACGAGCTGCTCGACCCCGCCGTCGCGGAGCAGGTGCGGCGCGCGCCCCTGCTGAGCGCGGAGGAGTACCTGGCCTTCAGCCGGGAGGCGTTCGACCGCTACCGCGGGCGGGCGGGCGGTCGGCTGCGGTACATGGTCGCGCCGTCCGGGCCGCAGCGCTGCACCGACGACCTGCTCGCCGGCGCGACGGAGCTGGCGCTGCGCGAGGGCGCCGAGTGCCACGTCCACGTCCTGGAGACCAAGACGCAGGCCGTCACCGGGCAGGAGTCCTACGGCACCACCCTCGTCGAGCACATGGCCCGGATCGGCGCCCTGTCGCCGGTGACGACCTTCGCGCACGGCATCTGGGTCACCCCCTCCGACGTCGAGCTCATGGCGGCCCACGGGGTCTCCGTCTCGCACAACCCCGTCTCCAACATGAAGCTCGGCTCGGGCATCGCGCCCTGGCGGGCGTACCACGACGCCGGCGTGCCCGTCGGGCTCGGCAGCGACGGCTGCTCCTCCAGCGACAGCCCGCGGATGCTGGACGTCCTCAAGGCGGCGGCCCTGCTGCACAAGGTCACCGGCCCGGACTTCACGCGGTGGCCGACGGTGGAGGAGGTCCTGCGCGCCGGGACGGTGGGCGGCGCCCGGACCGCGCAGCTGCACACCACCACCGGCTCCCTGGAGGTCGGCAAGCGCGCGGACCTGCTCGTCTGGGACCTGGCCACCCTGGCCTTCACGCCCCGCAACGAGCTGGACCTGCAGCTCGTGCACTCCGAGAACGGCAGCTCCCTGGAGTCCGTCTACGTGGACGGCCGGCTCCTCGTCGACCGCGGGCGCCTGACCACCCTCGACGAGGCCGCGCTCGTGGCCGAGCTGGCCGAGCACCGCGAGGAGCTGCGCTCCTGGCAGGAGGGGCTCGGCCGCCTCAACGAGGTCTTCGTCCCGGCGTTCACGCGGATGCACCACCGGGCGGCCGCGCGCGACGTCGGCATGCACCGCTGGGCCGACCGCGAGGCGCAGCCCGTCGCCTGAGCCCCCCACCCCCGCCCCCACCCCTCCCGCCCCCCACCGTGATCTTGCTGGGACTCCCAGCGGGATCACGGTGGGCGGGGTGGTGCCCGTCCACGGTCCTGTGCCCCGCCTGACATCCTGGGTGCGGGGAGATCACAGCGGACCGTGACCGGATCGTTCACGACCGGTCACGCGGAACGACTACGCCGTCCGGGTGCGGCGGCCGATGATGCGGGCGGGGGGGGACTGTTCGTGAGGGGTGGGGGCGCCGACGCGCGCCGCGCGACGCGGCGCACGGTCGTCAGCGGGCTGCTGGGCGCGGGGGCGCTCGTGCTGGGCAGCGGCTTCGCGCAGCCGGACGACGTCACCGGGCCGGTCGCCGCGCCCACCGGCGCGCCCGAGCCGGAGCAGCCGTACGACCCGGGACCGCGCCTGCCCGCGGCCGAGCCCTCGCACGGCGGTGTGGTCTACGAGACCTTCACCAGCGCGGCGCGCGGCCGCGAGGTGACGTGGGGCCACTACGTCCCGCAGGGCTACGTCCCCGTCGGCCTGCCCGTCGTCGTCACCCTGCACGGGCGCGGCGGCGACGCCCGCTCGAGCTTCGAGTACCTGCGGATGCAGGACGCCCTGGAGCGCCACGTCGCCGAGGGCGGGGCGCCGTTCGCGCTCGCCTCGGTCGACGGGGGGCTGACGTACTGGCACCCGCGCGCGGACGGCGACGACCCCCTGGAGATGGTCACCGGGGAGCTGCTGCCGCGCCTGGCGGGTCTGGGCCTGGACACGTCCCGCTACGGCGTGCACGGCATCTCGATGGGCGGCCTGGGCGCGCTGATCATGGCGCGGGAGGCGACCGCCGGCCGGCTGGGCGGCGACGGCGAGCTGGTGGCCGTGGCGGCCTCCAGCCCGGCGCTGTTCCCGGCGCTGGACTGGGCCAGCGAGGGGGCGTTCGACTCCGCGGCCGACTTCGACCGCTGGGGCGCGCTGGCGTCCGCGCCGGGGGTGCGCGGCCTGCCGATGACGGTCTCGTGCGGCGCCAGCGACAAGTTCGCCGGGCCGACGGCGACGTACCGCTCGCTGGTGCGGCCCCGCCCCGAGGGCGGCATCTCCCGCGGCGACCACACGGAGTCCTACTTCCGCGCCCGCTTCCCCGCGCAGCTCGCCTTCCTCGGCAGCCACCTCGGCGCCTGACGGCCCGCTCCCGGGGCTCGACCGGCCCCGCTCCCGCCCGCCCCGGCGGCAGCGACCCGCCCCTCCTCCCACCGCGATCATGGATGGTCGAGCTCTGGTCCATCCATGATCACCGTGATCATGCTGGGGATCCCTGCAAGATCACGGCGAGGGAGGGTGGGGGCGGCGGGAGCGGGGAGGGCGCCGGGGTCAGTTCTGGGCGCCGAGCGGGTCGGCGACCTGCGCGCCGGGGGCCGCGGGCAGACCGGCGTGCCGGCCGTGCGGGGTGGTCGCGTCCTCGCCGAGCGCCTGCTGGATGGAGCCCTCGTCCAGCCCCAGGTCGCGCAGGTGCTCCACGGCGGAGGTCAGCCGCTGCTCGCGGCGCACGGCCTCCTCGGCGAGCTCGCCGACCGCCCGCTGCGCCGACTTGGCCTCCTCGACCCCGGCCCGCACCTGCTCGGCCAGGTCCGCGCCGCCGGTGTCGCGGCCGGTGGGCTCGCCGGGCACGGGCGCGCCCGTCGTGGCCCGGGTGTCGGCCGCCGCGCGCTGCTGCACGAGCGGGGCGCCGGCCGCCGCCTGCGGGGACGCGGCCGCGTCGGCGCCCTGCACGCCGCCCGCGGGGGCGGTGCGCAGCGGCAGGCCCGGCAGGAACAGCACGATGACGAAGCCGACGACCATGACGGCCGCGGCCACCAGGTAGATCAGGCTCGTGGAGTCCGAGAAGCCCACCTTGAAGGGGTGCGACAGGACGGCCGGCAGGCTGGAGACGACGGAGGTGTCGTCCGCGGCGCGCGCGAGCACGCCCTGCAGCCCGGCCTGGTCCAACCCGGCCCGCTGCAGGCCGGCGGCGAACTCCGGGTCGCCCGCGGCGCCGGCGTAGGCGTCGGAGACGTTGCGGCCCAGCGTGGAGAACAGGATCGACAGGAAGACCGCCGTGCCCAGCGTGCCGCCCATCTGGCGGAAGAACGTCACCGAGGAGGTGGCCACGCCGATGGCGCGCGGGTCCGCGGCGTTCTGCACCGCCAGGATGATCGGCTGCATGTTGCCGCCCAGGCCCCAGCCCATGACGACCATCACGATCATGGTCTGCCACACGGGGGTGTCGGCGTCCACGCGGCTGAAGAGGAACAGCGCGAGCACCATGAGGCCGGTGCCGACGATCGGCAGCGGGCGGTAGCGGCCCGTGCGGGAGATGAAGCGGCCGGAGAAGGCGCTGGCCGACATGATCCCCAGCACGAGCGGCAGCATCTGCAGGCCGCCCTCGGTGGGCGAGGAGCCCTTGACGACCTGCAGGTACTGCGGCAGGACGGCCATGGCGCCGAACATGCCCATGCCCAGGACGAGGCTGCCGAGGCTGCCGACCACGAAGGTGCGGCCGGAGAACATGCGCAGCGGCAGCAGCGCCTCCTCGCCGTGCGCGCGTTCGGCCAGGACGAAGGCGACCAGGCCCAGGGCGCCCAGGGCGTAGCAGGCCAGCGCGCCCGCGGAGCCCCAGCCCCACTCGCGGCCCTGCTCGGCGACGATCAGCAGCGGCACCAGGCACAGGACGAGCGCCAGCGCGCCCGGCCAGTCGATCCGGTGGCGGGTGGAGCGTCGCGGCAGCTTGAGGTTGCGCAGCACGACGGCCAGCGCGAGGGCGCCCAGCGGCACGTTGATCCAGAAGATCCAGCGCCAGCCGGCCAGGCCCAGGATCGTCTCGTGGCCGGCGAAGAAGCCGCCCGCCACGGGCCCCAGGACGCTGGAGGTGCCGAAGACGGCCATGAAGTACGCCTGGTACCGGGCGCGCTCCCGGGCGGGCACGATGTCGGCGATGATCGTCAGGGCGAGCGACATGAGGCCGCCCGCGCCCAGGCCCTGCAGCGCCCGCCAGGCGGCGAGCTCGTACATCGACTGCGAGATCCCGCAGAGGGCGGAGCCGACGACGAAGATCACGATGGCGGCGATGAAGAACGGCCGCCGGCCGTACATGTCGGACAGCTTCCCGTACAGCGGCGTGGAGATCGTCGAGGTGATGAGGAAGGCCGTCGTCGCCCACGCCTGCAGGGAGAACCCGTCGAGGTCGTCGGCGATGGTGCGGATGGCGGTGGACACGATGGTCTGGTCGAGGGCGCCGAGGAACATGCCCAGCAGCAGCCCGGACAGGATCGCGAGGACCTGCCGGTGGCTGAGGGCCGGCGCCGCGGGGGCGCCGGGGGTGGTCGTGCTCATGCGGTCTCCCGGTGGTCCTGGACGGGGTCGGGGGCGGGGGTCCCCGGGAAGCGGGTGGGCGGCGCGGTGCAGCCCAGGAGGTCGGCGCGGGCCTCGTCGAGGCCGTCGCTGAGGCGCTCCAGCAGGCGGGTGAGGGTGGTGACGTCCTCCTCGCTCCAGCCGTCGACGGCGCGGGCGACGAGGTCGTTGCGGCGCCGGCGCAGCGTGTCGACGAGCTCGGTCCCGGCGGGGGTGAGCGCCAGCAGGCTGGCCCGCCCGTCGGAGGGGTCGGGGCGGCGCTCGAGCAGCCCGCGGCGGACCAGCTCGGCGGTCTGCCGGCTCGTGGTGGAGGGGTCGGTGCCCAGCCGCTCGGCGAGGGTGCCGGCGCGGGCCGGGCCGAGGTGGGTGAGGGCGAAGAGCACGGTGTGCACGGCGCGCTCGGCGTCGTCCTCGCCCCGGCCGAGGGCGGCCTTGAGGGCGGTGGCGGCGCGCAGGTGCCGGACGAGCTGGTCGCCGAGGGCGGCGACGCGTGCGGTCACGGGGGGCTCCGGTCGGGTGGAGTGGTGGTGCGGGGAGGGGGTCGTCCCGGCGTGTCGGGTCGGGTGCGCCCGCTGGACCGTGTAACGGCCGGTGGTGCGACGGCGAAGTACCTCCCGGGACGTCGTCCGCCCGGGCGGGATCCTTGAGTGCCGCATGCAACAAGTTAGCAGTCACGAGCACCGCCGGGGAGGCGAGAGGATGTCCTGGTGCGCGACGACCCGCTCCACTGCTCCGGACGGGGGAGGCTGCGCTACGGTGCTTGACAACCCTCAGTGTCGGGAGAGTCACTCTGTGTCGTCTGTGAACTGGTCGTGCGTGACGACGCTGCCCCCTGAGCCCCTGTCCTCGCGCGCCGCGCGGCACGTCGTGACCGACTGGTGCATCACCGAGGGGCTCCTCGGCGACGTCGTCGACACCCTCCTGCTGCTCACCGCCGAGCTCGTCACCAACGCCGTGCTCCACGGCCGCAGCGACGTCGAGCTGCGCCTGGGCCGCAGCGGCGCCCGCGTGCGCATCGGCGTCGGCGACGAGAACACCCGGATGCCGCAGCGGCGCACCTCCGACCCCGACGCCCTCGACGGCCGCGGCCTCGCCCTCGTCGAGGCGCTCGCCGACGACCACGGCGTCGACGTCACCCCCATCGGCAAGGTCGTCTGGTTCGAGGTCCTCACCCACGCCGGCCCCGCCCGGCGCCTCGCCACCGCCTGACCGCGGCCCCTCCGCGCCGCCACCGCTGCACGACCGCACCCGCGCCGCCGCACCGCCGCACCGCCGCACCGCCGCACCGCCGCACTGCCGCACCGCGATCATGCACGGTTGAATGCCCATGCATCCATGATCACCGTGATCTTGCTGGGACTACCTGCAAGATCACGGTGGGGGAGGGGTGGAGAGAGGGGCCGGGGGAGCGCGGCGCCCGCCGGGACGTGGCCGGGACGAGGGGGGCCGGAGGTGACGCGGGGAGGGCTCCGGGGTGACGCGGGGAACACCTCCCGCGGACCGAGGGGCCGCGGACGGCGACCTACCCTGGACGGGTGGTGACCCCCCGCCGACCCGCCGCACCCGCACCAGCCCCCCCGGCGTCACCGGCCGCCGGCCGGCCCCGGCTCACCGTCCCCGGTGCGGCCGCCACCACCGCGGCCGTCCTGCTCGCCGCCCTCGCCGTCGCGCTGCTGGCGCTGGCAGCCTCCGGCGGGCTGGTCCCCCCGGCCCTGGGCGACCCCGGCGAGCTCGTCCGCTACGGCCTGCCGGTGGCCCGCACCGTCCACGACCTGGCCGCCGCCCTCACCGTCGGCTGCGCCGTCGTGGCCACCGTCGTCCTGCCCCACCCCGGGCAGGCGTGGACGCGCGCGGTGCGGGCCGGGGCCGTCGGGGCGGGCGTGTGGGCGCTGGCCGCCCTGGTGGTGCTCGTGCTCACGGCGATGGACGTCGTCGGCGCCGCCCCGGGCGCGGAGGGCTTCGGTGCCCAGTTCGCCCAGTTCGCGCAGGAGATCGACCTGGGCCGGGCGCTGCTGGTCACGACCGTCCTGGCCGCCGTCGTCGCCACCGTGGGGGCCGCGGCCACCACGCCCACCGGCGCCACGTGGACGGCCGTGCTGTCCCTCGCGGCGCTCGTGCCGCTGTCGCTGTCCGGCCACGCCGCCGGCTCGGCCTCCCACCAGACGGCCGTGACCTCGCTGTTCCTGCACCTGGCCGGCGTGACCGTCTGGGTGGGCGGGCTGGCGGCGCTGCTGCTGGTGCTGCCGCTGCTGCAGCGCCCGCTGGTCGCGGCGCAGCGCTACTCGGCGGTCGCGCTGGCCTGCTTCGCGCTCGTCGCGCTGTCCGGCACCGTCAACGCGTGGGTGCGCCTGGGCGGCGTCGAGGGCCTGGGCACGCCCTACGGCGCGCTCGTCGTCGGCAAGGTCGTGGCCCTGGTGGCCCTCGGGGTCCTCGGCTGGTGGCACCGCCGCCGCACCCTGCCCCTGCTGGCGCAGCGGCCGCGGGCGTTCTGGCGGATCGCCGCCGGTGAGCTGGTCCTCATGGGCGCGGCCACCGGCCTGGGAGTGGCGCTCTCGCGCAGCCCCACGCCCGTGCCCGCGGACGACCCGGCGACGTCGGTGGCCGCCTCGCTGCTCGGCGAGCCCGTCCCGCCGCCGCTGACCACCGCCCGCTGGTTCACCCAGACGTCGCCGGACCTGCTGTGGCTGCTCATCGGCGGCCTCATGGTCGTGCTGTACCTGCTGGGGGTGCGCGCGCTGCGCCGGCGCGGGGACCGCTGGAGCACGGGGCGGACGCTGTGGTGGCTGTTCGGCTGCGCGCTGCTGCTCTTCGTCACCAGCGGCGGACCGGCCGCCTACGGCCGGATCTCCTTCAGCACGCACATGCTCCAGCACATGCTGCTGACGATGGCCGTGCCGCTGCCGCTGGTCCTCGGCGCCCCGGTCACCCTGGCGCTGCGCACGCTGCCCGCCCGCCGCGACGGCTCGCGCGGCCCGCGCGAGCTGCTGCTGGGGCTGGTGCACTCGCGCTGGCTGGCCGTCGTCGGCCACCCGCTGTCCGCGGCCGTGCTCTTCTCCGGCAGCCTGATCGTCTTCTACTACTCGCCGCTGTTCGAGCTGGCGCTGCGCACCCACGTCGGGCACGAGCTGATGATGTTCCACTTCATCGGCACCGGGTACCTGTTCGGCTCGGTGCTCGTCGGCGTGGACCCGGGCGCCCACCGCCCCGCCTACCCGCTGCGCCTGATCCTGCTGCTGGCCACCATGGGCTTCCACGCCTTCTTCGGCGTCTCGCTCATGCAGGGCACGGAGCTGCTGGCCGGCGACTGGTTCGCGGCGGTCAACCCCGGCGCGGACCTGCTGGCCGACCAGCACCGCGGCGGGGACATCGCCTGGGGCATCGGGGAGGTGCCGACCCTGGCGCTCGTGCTGGCGGTCGCGATCAGCTGGGCGCGCTCGGACGCGCGCGAGACCAAGCGGCGGGACCGCGCCGCCGCCCGCGACGGCGAGAAGGAGCTGGCCGACTACAACGCCATGCTGGCCCGCTACGCCGAGCGCGACGGGTCGGGCGGCGGGCGCCGCTGAGGCGCCCGCCGCGCGAGCGGGCCGCCCTCAGGCGACCCGGACCTCCAGGGCGCCGTCGTCGATGGTCTTGGTGAAGGGGCAGATCGCCAGCGCCTGCTGCAGCACCGCGTCGGCGTCGTCCACCGACGGCAGGGTCACCGCCAGCGCGTAGCGGGCGTCGTAGCCGGTGCCCTCGGCCTCGGCGAGCGTCACGCGCGCCTCGACGCGGGCGTCGTCGACGGACCCGCCGGTGCTCGTGGCGGCGATGCGCAGCGACTCCATGAGGCAGGAGCCCAGCGCCGCCGCCATCAGCTGCTCGGGGTTGACGCCCTCGCCGCTGCCCTTCAGCGACGTGGGCTCGTGGACGGCCAGCTCCAGGGCACCGTCGTCGGAGCGGGCGGAGCCGTCCGTCGCGGTGACCACGGCCGTGTACAGGTCGGAAGCCATGCCCGAGACGCTAGGGGCCACCGGCGCGCCACGCTCGGTGATCATCGTGGGGCCCTGACCCCCGGGGGCGCCCCGGCGTGACGGCGCCGGACCCCGCCCGGAGAATGGGCGGCGACCCGGGGACCCCCCGCCGAGCGAGAGGACCAGCGCGCGCATGGACAACGGCAGCAGCAAGGGCCAGGCCATCGACTTCACCGTGGAGACGCTGGGCCCCTGCACCGTGGACTCGCCCCTGGCGTCGCGGCTGTCCGCGCGGCGGACCACGCAGCACTACATCGACGAGAACGACCGCGTGCTGTTCGACGACACCGTCTCCAAGGTCTCGCGCCGCGACTGGTCCGAGACCGGCGAGCTGCCCGACCTGCCCAGCCTGGAGCCCGTCGGCCCCCGCAAGAAGATCTTCTTCGACCCGGCCAAGACGCGCGTCGGCATCGTCACGTGCGGCGGGCTGTGCCCGGGCATCAACAACGTCATCCGCGGCCTGGTCTCCACGCTGACCAACCACTACGGCGTGCGCCGCATCTACGGCTTCAAGAACGGCTACCAGGGCTTCGTGCCGCGCTACGGCCACGACGTCGTCGACCTCACCCCGCAGGCCGTGGAGCGCATCGACGGCGAGGGCGGCACCATCCTGGGGACCTCCCGCGGCGAGCAGGACCCCGTGGAGGTCGTCGACTGCCTGGAGCGGATGGGCATCACCGTCCTGTTCGCCATCGGCGGGGACGGCACGATGCGCGGGGCGCAGCGCATCAACGCCGAGGTCAAGGAGCGCGGCCTGAAGGTCGCCGTGGTCGGCATCCCCAAGACCATCGACAACGACATCCCGTTCATCGACCAGAGCTTCGGGTTCCAGACGGCGTTCTCGGAGGCGACCCGCTCGATCCTCGCCGCCAAGGTGGAGGCGCGCACCGCGCCCAACGGCGTCAGCGTCGTCAAGCTCATGGGCCGCCACTCCGGCTTCATCGCCTGCTACGCGGCGCTGGCGCAGAACGACGCCGACTACGTGCTCATCCCCGAGGTGCCGTTCGTCCTCGACGGGCCCGGCGGGTTCCTGGAGCACCTGCGGCGCAAGGTCTCCGAGCAGGGGCACGCGCTGGTCGTGGCCGCCGAGGGCGCCGGTCAGGAGCTGTTCGACGACATCGAGGACCAGGGCCGCGACGCCTCGGGCAACAAGAAGCTGCAGGACGTGGGGCGCCTGCTGCGCCAGCGCATCACCGAGGACTTCGCCGCGCACGGCATGGAGCTCAACATGCGCTACATCGACCCCAGCTACGTCATCCGCAGCGTCCCGGCGAACCCGTACGACAGCGTGTACTGCATCCGCCTGGCGCACGCGGCCGCGCACGCGGCGATGGCCGGGCGCACGAACATGGTCGTCGGCCGCTGGCGCCGGCGGTTCGTGCACATCCCCATCTCGCTGGCCGTGTCCGCGCGCAACCAGGTGGACCCGCACGGGGACCTGTGGTGGTCGGTGCTGGAGGCGACGGGGCAGCCGTGGTCGTTCGGCGAGGCCGACGCCCCCGAGCAGGTCACGGTCTTCGGGGGTCAGTGACGAGCGGGTGAACCCGCGGAGCCCGCGAGTTCGCCCGATCCTCCACCGAGGGTCACCGGAAGGTCACGGGAACCGCACAGGATCGGGGGCGGCGCCGCGCGGACGCGGGCGCCGAGGACCCCCGAGAGGACCCCCCGTGCGACCCAGGACGTCCCCCCGCACCCTCGCCTCGGCGGCGGCGCTGCTCGTCGGCGCCGGCGCGCTCGTCGCCGCCGTGCCCGCGGTCAGCTCCCCCGAGGCCCCCGCCGAGCCGACCGGCGCCGCCTACGTCGCCGACGTCGAGGTGCTGCGCGAGGCCGGCGCCACGACCAGCTCCGCCGGCGAGCAGGTGCTGCGCGGCACCGTGTTCGAGGACGGCGACCGCGACGGCCGCAGCGACGGCGAGACCGGCGTGCCCGGCGTGGCGGTCTCCAACGGCCGCGACGTCGTCGTCACCGACGAGCGCGGCCGCTACGAGCTGCCCGTCTTCGAGGGCATGACCGCCTTCGTCACCCAGCCCGCCGGCTGGCAGGTGCCCGTCGACGCCGACGGCGTCGCGCGGTTCCACTACACGCACCTGCCGAACGGCACCCCGCAGGACCTGCGCTTCGGCGGCCTGGAGCCCACCGGCCCGCTGCCGTCCGCGGTGAACTTCCCGCTCGTGCGCGGCGGCGCCGCCGAGGGCGAGGCCGCCCGCTGCACCGTCACCGCCGACTTCCAGACCTACAGCGGCCGCGAGCTCGGCTTCGCCCGCGACGGCCTCATGGCCGACCTGGCCCGCAGCTCCAACACCGAGTGCGGCGCCCTGCTGCTCGGCGACGTCGCCGGCGACGACCTCGGCCTGTACCCGCGCATCAAGGAGGTCCTCAGCCTCGCGGGCGTGCCGCTGCGGTTCGTCCCCGGCAACCACGACCTCGACCTGGACTCCACCGACCCCGAGCACTCGATGGACACGTTCCGCCAGCACATGGGGCCGGAGACGTTCTCCTACGACGTCGGCGACACCCACTTCGTGGCGCTCAACAACGTCAAGTACCCCTGCACGCCGGAGGACAACGCCGACGGCGCCCGCCCGCACTGCGACGACCCGGAGAACAGCCCCCGCTACAACGGCGAGCTGGGCGAGCGGCAGCTGGAGTGGCTGGAGAACGACCTGGCCCTCGTCCCCGAGGACAAGCTGGTCGTCGTCGCCACCCACATCCCGCTCGTCTCCTTCGCCGACGCGGCCTCCACGCAGCACTCCACCCGCGACGTGCAGAAGCTCTACGAGCTGCTCGAGGGCCGCAAGGCGCTGTCGATGTCCGGGCACACCCACTCCACCGAGCGCATGGTCGCCGGGGACTCCTACGCCGGGTGGCAGGAGGCCGTCGGCGTCTCCGAGCTGCCGTTCCCGAACATCGTCGCCGGCGCCCCCAGCGGCGACTGGTACTCCGGCGACCTCGACGTCGACGGCCGCCCGATGGCGCTGCAGCGCGACGGCGCCCGCCCCGGCTACCTCACCCTGGACCTGCAGGGCGGGGAGTTCCGCGACACCTGGCACACGATCGGCGAGTCCGACGACGAGCAGCTGGCCGTCGCCGTGAACTCCCCGCGCTGGCGCGAGTGGTTCGACACCCTGAACACGTGGGCCGACGAGCGCGCCGCCGGTGACCACCGCACCCCGCCGCCGGTCAACGTCAACGACCTCGGCGACCCCGGCGTCGTCACCCGCGACGACCTGGCGAACCGCACCTGGCTGACCGCGAACGTCTGGTACGGCTCCAGCGACACCACCGTCGAGGTCTCCGTCGACGGCGGCGAGCCCGTGGCCGCCGAGCGCACCCAGCAGGCCGACGGCGAGGCCCCGCGCGTGGGCGCCGAGTACGCCGACCCGGCCGCCGCGACCCGCCAGCTGCAGGTCGCCCGCTACGGGTTCGAGTCCACCTCCGGCGACGACTACGCGCAGGGCTACGAGCTGTACGCGGGCAGCACCTACGGCCCCGGCCCGGCCCAGCCCGGCAACAACGTCGCCGACCGCACCACGCACCTGTGGCGCTACCAGCTGCCCGCCGACCTCGCGCTCGGCGTGCACAGCGCCGAGGTGACGGTCACCGACCACCTCGGGCGCACCTACAGCGAGACGCACACCTTCGAGGTGCGCGAGGAGGTCCCGCAGCAGGGCTTCCGCACCGAGCTGTTCGAGGACGGCGAGGAGGACTGATCCCGGTCCGCTGAGCACCACCGGCCGCCGTCCCGCGTCGCACGACGCGGGGCGGCGGTCGCGCGTCCGGCGCCGTGGACGGGGGACGCGCCGCGCGGCCCTACCCGCCGGAGGCCGTGCGCGCCAGGAGTTCCGCCAGGTCGCCCGGGCGCGACCACATCGGCCAGTGGCCCGTCGGCAGGTCCACGTACGCCAGGTGCTCCAGCTCCGCCAGGCCCGCCAGGAACGGCGCCCCCTGCGCGGCCAGGTCCCGCACCTGCTGCGAGGTCATCGAGCAGCACACCACCGTCGTCGGGACGCCGCGGCGGGAACCGTCGCCGAGCGGAGGTGCCTCGCGCAGCGCCGCCCCCGGTTCCGGCACGGCCCGGCGGCGGAACTCCGCCCGCTGCTGCGGCGACAGCCCCGCCAGGCTGCTGCCCTCCGCCTCCAGCTCCTCCCACGACGGCAGCGGGTGCTCGGCGTCGGGAAACCCCTCGCCCAGCGCGCCCGTGCCCGGGCCGGAGTCGACGTACACGACGGCCGCGAGCCGGTCCGCGACCCGGTCGGTGGCCGCGTAGCCGGGGAACCCCGCGCCGCTGTGCAGCACCAGCACCACGCGCTGGCCGGTGCGGTCCGCGGCGTCCGCCACCGCCGCGGCGACGGCGTCGACGTGCTCGGCGATCCGCACCGCGCCCCGGTCCGGGTGGTCCGGTCCCAGACCCGGCAGGGTCAGCGCGGTGACGTCGTGGCCCGCGGCGCGCAGGTGCGCGGCCACCTCGTCCCACGCCCACGCGCCCAACCAGAACCCGGGGACGAGGACCAGCGGCGCGCTCACCCGCGCCACGGTAGGGGCGCCGCGCGGGCGGGGGAAGGTCCCGCCCCCCGCAGGCGTTGCACCCCGTCGTGGGCGAGGACATCCGGGTGGGACCGTCGCTGACGGTCCCCGCCAGCGAGCTGGGTGTGCGGTTCTCGCGCGCCGGCGGCCCCGGAGGTCAGGGCGTCAACACCACCGACAGCCGCGTCGAGCTCTCCTTCGACGTCGCCCGTTCCGGCGCGCTGCCCGAGCCGCTGCGCCAGCGGGCCCTGCAGCGCCTCGCCGGTCGCCTGTCCGGCGGCGTCCTCACCGTCGTGGCCGCCGAGCACCGCTCGCAGCTGCAGAACCGCCGCGCCGCCGGCGAGCGCCTGGCGGCCCTGCTCGCCGAGGCCGTCGCCCCCGGACCGCGCACCCGCCGGCCCACCCGTCCGACCCGCGGCTCGCAGCGGCGCCGCCTGGACGGCAAGAAGCGCCGCGGCGAGGTGAAGCGGCTGCGGCGCAGCGCGGACGACTAGGACGACGGGGGACCCGGCCCGCGCCGGTTGCGGCCCCTCCGGGCGGCGCCGACGCTGGAGGAGTGGACAGCCCGTGGATCCTGGTGCTCGTCGCGGCGGCGCTGCCTGCCCTCGCGCTCTGCACGGCCGCCGCCCTGCGCCGGCGCCGGCGCCGGGCACGCCCGCACGACGACACGCTCCGCGCCGGTCAGTCGCAGGAGGTCGACGGCGAGGACGCGGCGCTGCGGGCGATGGGGCGCAACGCCTGGTTGCGCGGAGGCGGCGGCGGGATCTGAGGCCGGCCGGGCCGCCGGACCGCCGCGGAGCGGCTCTCACACCTCCGACCAGCGCCGCACCACCGACGCCTCGGCCAGGAACCGCGCCCCGCTGCCCGGCGCCCACCACCCGGCGGCCGCGCCCAGCGCCCGCTCCAGCAGCGCCACCGCGCGCCCGGCGTCCGCCTCCGGCACGTGCAGCAGCAGCTCGTCGTGCAGGCACAGCACCACCCGCCCGCCGGTGCCCGCCAGCCCGGCGCGCACCGTCACCGCCCACGCCTTGAACAGCTCCGCCGCCGAGCCCTGCACGACGGCGTTGCGGGCGAACCGCCCGCGCGCGGCCACCGCCTCCGCCGAGGCGGCCGGCACCCCGCCCGTGCGCACCAGCCGCCCGCCGTGCGTGCGCACCGACCGGCCCTCCCGGCCCGCGGCCTCGGCCGCCCGCAGGTGCGCCAGCGCCCGCGGGTAGGCGCGTTCCATCCGCTCCAGCGCACGGCCCGCCGCCCCGGACGTCTGCCCGTACATCGCCGCCAGCACCGCGACCTTCGCCGTCGGCCGGTCCACCCCCAGCGCCGCCGCGACCGGCGCGTACAGGTCGTCGTCGGCGGTGGCGCGCAGCAGGCCCTCGTCGCCGGAGACCGCGGCCAGCACCCGCGGCTCCACCTGGCCCAGGTCCGCGCGCACCAGCACGTGCCCCGGCTCGGCGGCCACCACCGGGCGCAGCTCCGCGGGCAGGTTGTGCAGGCCCGCCTGCGCCGTCATCCGCCCCGCGGCCGCGTCCGCCGCCGACCAGCGCCCCCGCAGCCGCCCGTCGGCGCCCACGTGCGCGTCCAGCCACGCGTACCCGTACGTCGTCGCCACGCGCTCCGCGCGGCGGTGGTGCAGCAGCGCCCGCGCCAGCCGGCCCGCCGCCGGGTCGGCGGTCAGCCGCTCCAGCCGCCACGACCGCGTGTCCGGCAGGTCGACGCCCCGCGCCCGCAGCGCCGCCAGCACCGCGGCCGGCGAGCGCAGGTCCACCGCGCCCGGCTCCGCGCCCAGCGCCGCCAGCACCGGGGCGTCGCGCGCGGCGCGGGCCGCGCGCTCCTCGGCCTCCGAGCGCGGCCGCGGGCCCACCAGGGCGCCCAGCAGCTCCTCGGCGGCGCGCACGTCCACCGGCAGGCCCGTCACCTCCAGCTCCACGGCCAGCAGCGCGGCCGCCGACTCCGACCACGCCGTCGACAGGGCGTGCCCGTCCAGCGCCGCGCGCTGCCGCGCGGCCACCTCCAGCGCCAGCTCGGCCCAGCGGACCGCCCGCTCGGCGCGCACGGCGGGAGGCTCGTCCGCGCCCAGCGCGCGCCCCGACGCCCACGCCCCCGTCAGGACGCCGTCCGGACCCACCGGCCCGTCGCCGGCACCGCCCCCGCCGTCCAGGTCCAGCTCCAGCAGCCCCGTGCCGTGCGCGGGGCGCGGGCGGCGCGAGGGTTCCGGCGGCTCCGGCAGGCCGTGCGCGGCCGCGTGCACCGCCGCCGGGTCCTCCCGGGCGCCGCCGTGCAGCAGCCGGTGCACGGCGGCCAGGTCGTGGGCGCGGGCCAGGTGCAGCCCCGCGGCCACCAGCGGCGCCACCTCCCGCGCGGACCACAGCACCCAGCGCGGCCCGTCCGCCTCCCGCGCGGCCACCGCCGCCGCGAGCGCGTCCGGCCCACCCGCGACCACCTCCGCGCCCGCGTCCCCGGCGAGCACCGCGAGCCCGTCCAGGACGACGAGCGCGAGGGGAGCGGGGGCCGGGGGCACCGGCCCATCCTGTCGGCCGTCCCCGACAGCTCCCTCAGGAGGCGCGGGGCAGCAGCTCCCGGGCCTGCCGCGCCGCCCGCCACAGCGGGTTCGCCGACTGCGAGGCCATCTGGAACGACGCGGACCGCCCGCCCAGCGACCGCTTGAAGCGGCGCACGCCCTCGTCGACCGAGCCGACCAGGTCGATGCGCCGGTACCCGCGGGCCACCGCCCAGCGGACCAGGTCCGCGTGCAGCGCCACCTCCGCGCCCGCGCGCCGGCCCGCGGCGAAGCTGCCGCCGGCCCACTCGTAGACCGTGTCGCCCTCCGCCAGCGAGACCAGCAGGCCCGCCGGCTCGCCGTCGGCGGTCACCGCCGCCCGCACGTGCGCGGCCCCCGGGCGCCCGCGCAGCAGCTGCCACACCGTCCGCCCCACCCCCGGCGGGTACGGGCAGGGCTCGCCGTGGTGGGCGTACACCTGCTCCAGCAGGTCCGGCAGCCACGCCACGACCTGCCACTCGCCGGCGTCCTCCACGCGCAGCCCGTCGCGCTCGGTGTGCCGCAGGGTGCGGCGGGCGGACTTGTGCAGCTGCCGCAGCGCCGTCTCCTCGTCCTGCAGCACCCCGCCCGGGGCCAGGTCCACGACGAACGTCTCCCCGAGCTCGACGGAGGCGTGCGCGGCCCGCAGCACCTCCGGGTCCGCCGCGGCCTGCGGCGGCAGGTCCAGCCGCGCGCCCACCACGCCGTGCCGGCGCGACCAGCCCGCCACGGCCGCCAGCACGTCGCCCAGCTCGCCGTCCAGGACCACCGGCCCCGCGTACGGGAACGGCACCGGCGCCGCCCGCCACACCGGGCCCAGCCGGGTCAGCAGCAGCGGCACCACGCCGACCGCCCACCCCGAGCGTTCGACCACGAGGGGCTCGAACCGCCACCCGTGCAGCTCCGCCTGCGTCGACAGCCAGTCCCAGCGGTGGAACGGCGTGGTCGCCGCCCGCCCGTCCAGGAACCCGTCCCACTCGGCCCGGTCGGCCGCCCTGCGCACGTGCACCCCCCGATCGTGCGCGCCGTCGCGCGCCGTGTCGACGCGGTGACCGGCTCCTCACCCTCCCGGGTGACCGGCGCCCACCGGGTGGAGCAGCATGGGGCGATGAGCGCGTGGGAGGACGTGGACGAGTACCTGGCCGGGACGCTGCTGGGCGAGGACGAGGTCCTCGAGCAGGTCCTCGACGAGAACCAGGCCGCCGGGCTGCCGGAGATCGACGTGTCGCCGCTGCAGGGGGCGCTGCTGACCGTGCTGGCGCGCGCCGTCGCCGCCCGCCGCGTCCTGGAGGTCGGCACCCTCGGCGGCTACAGCACCGTCCACCTGGCCCGCGGCCTGGCGCCCGGCGGGCGGGTCGTCACCTGCGAGCGCGAGCCCCGCCACGCCGAGGTCGCCCGGCGCAACCTCGAGCGGGCCGGCCTCGCCGACGTCGTGGACGTGCGGGTCGGGCCCGCGCTGGACACCCTCGACGCGCTCGTCGCCGAGGGCGCCGCGCCCTTCCACCTCGTCTTCCTCGACGCCGACAAGCAGGGCAACCCCGACTACCTCGAGCGGGCGCTGCGGCTGGTCCGGCCCGGGTCGCTGATCGTGGGGGACAACGTCGTGCGCGACGGCCGCGTCGCCGACGCCGGCAGCGACGACCCGGCGATCACCGGCACGCGGCGGTTCCTGGCGGCGCTGGGGGAGGACCCGCGCCTGGACGCCACGGCCGTGCAGACCGTGGGCGCCAAGGGCTGGGACGGCTTCGCGATCGCCGTCGTGCGCTGACCGGGGCCGCACCGCGGCCCCGGCTCCCGGCCGGTCGGCCCCGCCCCTGCGCGCGACGACCCCCACCGTGATCTTGCTGGGAATCCCTGCAAGATCACGGTGGGAGCCGGGCGGGGCGGGGAGGGGTCAGGGGGTCCCGTCGAGCAGGCCCGCGTCGTGGGCGACGATCGCCACCTGCACGCGGTTGTGCGCGTCGAGCTTCGTCAGCAGGCGCGAGACGTGCGTCTTCACCGTCGCCTCGCTCATGAACAGCTCTCGGCCGATCTCGGCGTTCGACAGGCCGCGGCCCACCGCGCCCAGCACCTCGCGCTCGCGCTCGGTCAGCGTCTTCAGCCGCTGCGCGGCCTCCCGCCGGCGCGGGTTCACCGCGTCGGCGGCGAAGTGCCCCACCAGCCGGCGCGTCACCGTCGGCGACAGCATCGCCTCGCCCGAGGCCACCACCCGCACCGCCGCGACCAGCTCGCGCGGCGGGGTGTCCTTGAGCAGGAAGCCCGTCGCCCCCGCCTGCAGCGCCTGGAAGACGTACTCGTCCAGGTCGAACGTCGTCAGCATCACCACCGCCGGCGCCTGCGGGCGGGCGGTGATCTGCTGCGCCGCCGACAGCCCGTCCATCACCGGCATCCGCACGTCCATGAGGACGATGTCCGGGTGGTGGGCGGCCACGCCCTCCACGGCCTGCGCGCCGTTCTCCGCCTCGCCGACGACCTCGAGGTCCTCCGCGCTGGACAGGATCATCCGCAGCCCGGCGCGCACGAGCGCGTCGTCGTCCACCAGCAGCACGCGGGTGGGCCTGGGTCCTGCGCCGCTCGTCACGCCTCGCTCCGTCCGTCGTGGCGGGGGCTCGCAGCGCCGCCCGCCCGGGTGGCCATGATCCTCGCATCCGGGGGCGTCCAGGAGGCCCGCGCCGCGGCCGTCCCGCGCCGGGCGCCGTCCGGCGACGGCCACGGCAGCCGCGCCCGCACCGCGAACCCGCCGTCCGGCTCCGGCCCGCTGGTGATCGTGCCGTCGGCCAGCCCGACGCGCTCCGCCAGCCCGACCAGCCCCGAGCCCGCCCCCGGCAGCGCGCTGCCCGGGCCGGTGGGCCGCTCGTTGACCACCGCCACGACCAGCTCACCGCCCACCTCGCCGGAGACCGTGACGACCGTCGGCGCCGACGGCGCGTGCTTGTGCACGTTCGTCAGCGCCTCCTGCACGACGCGGTAGACGGTGCGTCCCAGCTCCGGCGGCACCTGCGCGTGCACGGGCACGTCGGTGCGGAAGCGCGCGGCCACGCCCGCCTCGCGCGTGGACTCCACCAGGCGGCGCACGTCCACCAGCGTCGGCTGCGGCGCCAGCTCCGTCGTGCCCGTCGTCCCGGGCGTGCGCAGCACCCCCAGCACCCGGCGCAGGTCCTCCAGCGCGGTGCGGGCCGTCTCGCGGATCGTCGCCGCCGTGGCCTCCACCTGCTCCGGCCCCACGTCCGGGCGCACCTCCAGGCCGCCGGCGTGCAGCGCCACCAGGGAGATGCGGTGCGCCAGGACGTCGTGCATCTCGCGGGCGATGCGGGTGCGCTCGGCCAGGCGCGCCTGCTCGGCGCGCAGCGCGTACTCGCTCTCGGCCCGCTCGGCGCGCTCGCGCCAGCTCGCGACCAGGTCGCGGCGGGCCCCCACGAACGCGCCCACCGACACGCACAGGCCCGTGCCCAGCAGCGCGAACAGGGCCGCCGCGGTCGTGCTGCCCGTCGTCGCGCCGCGCAGGGCCGCGCTCACCGACGCCAGCGCCCCGGCCACGCCGAGCAGCACGAGCAGGCGGTCGCGGCGGCGCACCGCCAGCGTCAGCAGCGCCAGCCACAGCGCCGTGTCGTACGCCCACACCACCGCCACGGCCAGCGACAGCAGGGTCAGCGCCACGGGGTGGCGCCGGCGCCACCACAGCGCCACCACCGTGGCCAGCACGGTCAGCGCCGCGAGCACGTGCCGGAACCGGACGTCGTCCACGTCCAGCGGCACGCCGACGGAGCCGGGGTCCAGCGCGGGCCAACCGGCGACGAACAGCGGGAACCACACGACGGCACCGGCCAGCGACAGCAGCACGACGAGCACGTCGCGCAGGCGCGGAGCGGCCGACCACCACCAGCGGTCGGACGCGGGGGGCGGACTGGCGCTCACCGCCTCAGGGTAGGCAGCCGCGCCACCGGAGCCGTCCCCCGATCGTCGGCGCCGGCCTCCCGCCTCCGGCGGAGCCGTCCCCCCGCCCCCGGTCCGCCGGACCCACCCGCCGCCCCGCGCCCCGCCCGTGCCCCGCTCCTCCACCCCACCGCTCCACCCCACCGTGATCTTGCTGGGATTCCCTGCAAGATCACGGGAGGAAGGGGGGAGGGGCGGGCGGCGGGGTCGGGTGGGGGAGGGCGGGTCAGGAGGAGGAACCGCCGGCCTTGAGGGCGGCCAGGCGCGCCTCGACGTCCAGGTCCGCCGCGTCGTCCTCCAGGCTCGCGAACTGCGCTTCCAGCGAGTCCGCCTGCAGCTCGGCCTGCCCGGCCACCCGCGCCTCCTCGCGGCGCACCCGCTCCTCGAAGCGGCTCAGCTCCGACGTCGGGTCCAGCACGTTGAGCGAGCCGACGGCGTCCTGCACCCGCGACTGCGCCTCGGCGGCCTTCTGCCGGGCCACGAGCTGGTCGCGCTTGCGCTTGAGCTCCTCCAGCTTCTGCTTCATCGACGTCAGCCCGGCCTTGAGCTTGTCGACGACCTCCGTCTGCGCGGCGATCTGCGGGCCGGCGGCCGTGACCTCCTGCTCGAAGGAGATCTGCCGCTTCAGCGCGACCTTCGCCAGCTCGTCGAAGCGGTCCGCCTCGGCGTCCTTGCCCTCCGCGCGCAGGGAGTCGGCCTTGCGGGAGGCCGCCGCGGCCTTGCCGCCCCACTCGCGCACGGCCGCCTCGTCCTCGGCGCGGTCCTGCTCGGCCAGGCGCAGGTTGCCGATCGTCTGGGCGACCGCCCGCTCCGCCTCGGCGATGTTCGACGTGTAGTCGCGCACCATCTGGTCGAGCATCTTCTGCGGGTCCTCGGCCTGGTCGATCAGCGCGTTGACGTTCGCCCGCGCCAGCTGCGCGATGCGCCCCAGGATCGACTGCTTCTCCGCCACGACTGCTCCTCCTCCTCGCGGGCTGCGCGCCCGTCGGCCACCTGCCCCGCACCGCGTCGCGGTGCGGTCGTCCGTGTCAGAAGCGGCCGCCGCCGCTGCGCCGGCCGCCCCCGCCGAAGCCACCCCCGCCGAAGCCGCCGCCGCCGCTGCGCCGGCCGCCGCCCCCGAAGCCACCGCCCCCGCCGAAGCCCCCGCCGAAGCCGCCGCCGCCCCAGCCGCCCGGGGACCCGCCCCAGCCGCCGCGGCGCGCCGAGCCGCCCAGCAGGATGCCGCCCAGCAGCGCGCCCAGCTCGTCCGACTGACCCCGACCGCCGCCGTACCCGCCACGCCCACCCGGTCCACCAGGTCCGCCCCGCCAGCTGTCCACGTCGCGGCGCGCGGCCGCGGTGGCCTGCTCGGCCAGGGCGTCTGCCCGGCGGGCGTGCTCCAGCGCGGCCGCGGGGTCCGTGGCGCGCGCCACCGCCGCCTGCTCCAGGTGCCGCTGCGCCTCCGCCAGCCGGGTGCGGGCCGTCGAGCCGACCGCGCCGCGGCGCGCGGCCACGAAGTCCTCCGCCGCCGAGACCTCCGCGCGCGCCGCCAGCAGCGCCTGCTCCAACGCGGCCACCACGGCGCGCTGCTCGGCCTCCTCCTGCGCGGCGGCGCGGCGGGCGGCGTCCAGCGCCCGCTCGGCCTCCACGAGGCGGTGCATCGCCGCCAGCGGGTCCCGCGACCCGCGCTGCTCGACGGCGTCGGCGGTCGCGCCCGCGGCCGCCGCGGCGGCCACCACCTCCGCGGGGGCGCCCTCGCGCACCGCGCCCGCGGCCGCCCGCACCCGGGCCAGCGCCACCGGCAGCTCCTGCACCGCCGCGCGCAGGTCGACCGCTCCCCGCTGCACCGACGCCAGCAGCTGCTCGGCCTGCGCGGTCGCCTGCTCGGCGCGGTGCACGGCGTCGACCAGCTCGCCGCCCCGGGTGCCGTCGCCCACCAGGGCGCGCGCCTCCGACACCGAGCGCTCCGCCAGCTCCAGCCGCGCGGCCGCCTCGCCCGGTGCGTCCGCCAGGGAGCGCGCGGCCTCCTCGCCGTGCTCGGCGGCCAGCCGGGCCACGTCCTCGCGGGCCGGGTCCACCTGCGCGCGCAGCGCCGGCAGCCGCTGCGCCAGGGCGTCCAGGACCTGCGGGGCGCGCGCCACGAGGTCGCGCACCTCGTCCAGCGCGTCGGACTCGGCGTCCAGCCGCTCCCCGGCCCGCCGGCAGGAGGCGATGACCTCCGCCAGCACCTGCCGGCGCTGCTCCTCCGTCTCCGGCACCTCGTCGTCCAGGGACTGGCGCAGCGAGAACGCCGACGTCAGCGCCGAGCGGGCCCCCGCCAGCGCGGCCGCGAAGGCCGCCGTGCGCTCGTCGCCGAACTCCGCGCGCGCGAACTCCAGCTCCTCCGCGCTGGCGCGCACCGCGTCGTCGCAGCGCACCAGCAGCGTGTCCGCCTGCGCCAGCAGCTCCGGCGTCGGGGTGCCGTGGTGCGGGTCGCGCTCGGCGACCTCCGACTCCGCGACGGCCCGGCGGGTGCGCCGCTGCGAGCGCACGACGAGCGCGCCGACCGCGCCGGCCCCGCCGAGGACGACCAGCCCGCCGACCAGCAGCCCGGCGCCACCGCCACCGCCCGACCCGCCGCCGGAGCCCTGCCCGCGCAGCGCGTCGGCGGCCGCGACCGCAGCCCCGCCCCAGTCGCCGGCGACCAGCCGCTCCTCGGCCGCCCGGTCCGCCGCGGCCTGCCGCTCGTCGTCCACCCGCGACGGGTCGCTGCTGGAGCCGTACGCGCCGTCCTGCACGGCCACCGCCAGCAGCACGTCGTCGGGCCCGAAGCCGTTGACCCGCGCCGCCTCGTCCGCCCACTGCGGGCCGGACAGGCCGTCGAAGGAGTCGACGTAGACGACCCACAGCTGCAGGCCCTCGTCCTGGTACAGGCGGTCCAGCGCCTGCTCCACCTGCCCGGCGCCGTCCACGACCCCGGCCTGGTCGGTCAGCTGCGCGTCCACCCGGAACGGCTCCGCGGCGGCGGCCGGGCCCGCGGCCAGCAGGACGGCGGTGGCGGCCGCGGCGAGGCCGACCGCCACCCGCGTCCGCGCGGTCGTCGGGCGGGAGGAGGGGCGCACGCGGCCAGTCTGTCGGACCCTCCCCGCCGGGCGCGCGCCCACGGGCGACGCTCCCGCCGCCCGCCGCGGGACCGGACACCTCAAGGTCCGCGCCCGGACGGCCGACACCTGCAGCACGGGTCGACCGGCACCCGCCCGACGGGCGCCGGGGGCCGACGACGCTCCCGTCCGCAGGAGGACAGCTCGTGTTCCGACGACAGGCCCGCCCGCCGGCCGCCGCGCCCGCGGACATGCCCCGCGACGTCGAGGCGCTGGAAGCCGTCCTCGCCGCCCTCGACGGCGGCGTCCGCGACGAGGTGGACGTCCAGGCGAAGATCGCCGACGCGCTCCTGCGGTCCCTGGACCTGGAGTACGCGGGCGTGTGGCTGCCCCGCCCCGACGGCCGCTTCGGCCTCGCCCACGAGGCCGGCCGCCTCGCGCCCGCCCTGCGCGGCACCCGCGACGCCGTCGTCGGCCCCGGCGACGGGATGGGCGGTCAGGTCCTGCAGCGGCGCGAGGCGTTCCTGTTCGACGACCCCGCCCAGGGCGCCTCCTGCCCGCGCTGGCGCGACGCGCACACCGCCGGCGCCGCCCAGGGCACCTGGCTGCCCGTCCTGGAGGACGGCGCCGTGCGCGGCATGTTCGAGTTCTACGCCGCCGGCGAGCTGCCCTTCTTCGGGGTGCGCCGGGAGAAGTGGGACGCCATCCGCCGCGTCATCGCCCACGCCCGCCGCGCCGCCCTCGACAGCCGCGAGCTCGCCCAGACCCTCAGCGACCGCGAGGCCGTCACCACCGTCGTCACGACCATCGGCGAGGCCCGCGACCAGGCCAGCGCGCTGCGCCTGGCCCTGGACACCGTCCGCGACGCCTTCGGCTGGGCCTACGGCTCCTTCTGGGCGTTCGACGCCGACGAGCAGGCCCTGCGCTTCAGCGTCGAGTCCGGGTCCGCCGGCGAGGAGTTCCGGCAGGTCACCCTGGCCGCCTCCTTCCCCGAGGGGGTCGGGCTGGCCGGGCGCGCCTGGCGCCAGCGCGAGCTGATCTTCGTGCGGGACCTGGCCGAGGTGACCGACTGCGTGCGCGCGCCCGCCGCCCGCCGCGCCGGCGTGAAGTCCGGCATCGCCTTCCCCGTCGTGTGCGCGGGGCAGGTCGTCGGCACGATGGACTTCTTCGCCACCGACTACCTGGACCTGTCCGAGTCGCGCAAGGCGGCGCTGCGCAACGTCGGCCTGCTGGTGTCCCAGCGCCTGGACGTGCTCCAGCAGACCGAGACCAACGCCGCGGCCTCCCGCGCCCTGCTGGACACCGTCTCCCGGCTGCGCAGCGCCGTCGACGACGCCGGCCGGGTGGCCGACTCCGCCGTCGGGCAGGCCTCGGCCATGACGGGCGAGGTCGACGCGCTCACCGGCGCGTCCGCCGCCGTCGGGGAGGTCATCAAGATCATCTCCGGGATCGCCGACCAGACGAACCTGCTGGCCCTCAACGCCACCATCGAGGCCGCCCGCGCCGGCGAGCTCGGCCGCGGCTTCGCCGTCGTGGCCAGCGAGGTCAAGGACCTGGCCCGCGAGACCGCCGACGCCACCCACCGCGTCGCCGAGCAGATCGCCGGCATCCAGACCTCCAGCGCCTCCGTCACCCGCGGCATCACCGACACCGCGGCGATCATCCGCGAGCTGGACGTCGTGCAGGCCCGCATCGGCGAGGTCATCGACGAGCAGGTCCGGATGGCCACCGCCTTCGAGCGCGGCTGACCCGGGGCCGCGCGCACCGTCGCCGCGGCCCCGCCCCCGACGCGCCGCGCCGTCGCCCGCCACCGAGCGGACGGCGGCGCGGCGCCCCCAACGTCCCGCCCGTCAGGCCCGGGTGGCCACCGCGTCCGCGAGGACCGCCGCCAGCGGCGTCGCCGGCCGGCCCGCCAGGACCTCCAGCGCGGCCGGGTCCGTCTCCAGCTCCCCGCGGGCGATCGAGGCGTCCAGCGCCGCCACGAACCCCGCCGTGCCCTCGTCCAGGCCGGCGCCGCGCAGGTGCGCGGCCAGCTCCTCCTCGCTCAGGTCCCGGTGCGCCACCCGCTGACCGGTCGCCGTGCTCACGGCCTCCGCCAGCTCCGCCAGCGTGAACGACGGGCCGCCCAGCTCGTGGACGGCGTGGGCGCCGCCGTCCAGGCCGACGAGCGCGTCCTCGCCCAGCAGCGCGCCGGCGGCCGCGGCCGCGAAGTCCGCGCGGGAGGCCGCGCTGACCCGGCCGTCGCCCGTGGCGCCCACCACCTCGCCGCTCGCCAGGTACTGCGGCAGCGAGGCGGAGTAGTTCTCCGTGTACCAGCCGTTGCGCAGCACCACCGTCGGCACGGGCGAGTCCCGCAGCGCCTCCTCGGTGGCCGCGTGCTCGGGCGCCAGCGGGTTCCCCGTCGTGGAGGCCTTGAGGATGCTCGTGTAGACCAGGCGCCCCACGCCCGCGGCCTCCGCCGCGCGCACCACGTTCGCGTGCTGCTCCACCCGCCGGCCCACCTCGCTGCCGGAGACCAGCAGCAGCCGGTCCACGCCCTCCAGCGCCGCGGGCAGCGACTCCGGCCGCGAGTAGTCGCCCTCGCGCACCCGCACCCCGCGGGTGGCCAGGTCCGCGGCCCTCGCGGGGGAGCGGACGACGGCGACGACGTCGCCGGCCTCCACCCCGCGCTCGAGCAGCTCCTCCACGACGAGGCGGCCGAGCTGGCCGGTGGCGGCGGTGACGGCGTAGGTGGTCACGGTTCCTCCTGTCCGGGGAGCGCGGGTCCGCCCCCACCGTCCGCGGCCAACCCGCGCCCCCGCGCGGCTGTTCCCGCCGGGTGCGGCGGCCACCCGGCCGGCCCACGCGTACGGGACCGCGACCGTCGTCGCGCGACACGCGGTCGTGCAGGGTCCGGTGCGCGGCGTGTCGGCCGATGACGGTCGCGGTCCCGTACGCCCCGTCCGGAGGACACCCCCTCCAGGGAGCGTCCCCGGCTGCCGAAGCACCCCGGGTGACGACGTTCGAGCAGGTGCTGTCCACCGGCGGGGTGCGCAGCGTGTTCCAGCCCATCGTGGACCTGCGCAGCGGTGCCGTGGTCGCCTACGAGGCGCTCGCGCGCGGCCCGCGCGGCGGCGAGCTGGAGCGCCCCGACGCGCTGTTCGCCGCCGCGCGCGCCGCCGACCGCCTGGCCGACCTCGACGAGGCGTGCCGCGCCGCGGCGTTCCGCGGCGCCGTCCAGCACGGCCTGTTCGCCCCGCAGGCGCTGTTCGTCAACGTCGAGCCGGAGGTCCTCGACAGCGCGCCGCTGGACGACCTGCTGGCCATCGCGCAGGCCGCCCCCGGCGACCTGCGCGTCGTCCTGGAGATCACCGAGCGGGCGCTGGCGGCCCGCCCCGCGGAGCTGCTGCGCACCGTCGCCCGCGTGCGCGAGCTGGGCTGGCGCGTCGCGCTGGACGACGTGGGCGCCGACCCGCTGTCGCTGGCGTTCATGCCGCTGCTGCAGCCGGACGTCGTCAAGCTGGACCTGCGCCTGGTGCAGCGACGCCCCGGCCCCGCCGTCGCGCAGATCATGAACGCCGTCAACGCCTACGCCGAGGCCACCGGCGCCCTCGTGCTCGCCGAGGGCATCGAGGACGAGAAGCACCTGGTGATGGCGCGCGCGCTGGGCGCCCGGCTGGGGCAGGGGTGGCTGTTCGGCCGCCCCGCCGACGGCCCCGCGCCGGCGCTGGAGGCCGCCGAGATCGCGCTGCCGGCGACGGTGCCCGGCGACGAGGCGGCCAGCTCCTCGCCGTTCGCGCTGCTGCCGGCCGGCACCGAGCTGCGCCGGGCCCCGAAGTCCCTGCTCATCGAGGTGAGCAAGCAGCTGGAGCGGGAGGCGATGCGCCTGGGCGACACGTGCGTGGTCGCCTCGACGTTCCAGGAGGCCCGGCACTTCACGCCCGCCACCGCGGTGCGCTACCGCGACCTGGTCGACCGGACCGGGTTCGTGTGCGCCCTCGGCGAGGGCCTGGGCGACCAGCCGGTGCCGGGGCTGCGCGGCGCGGACCTGGACCAGGGCGACCCCGTGCGCGGGGAGTGGGACGTCGTCGTCCTCAGCCCGCACTTCAGCGCAGCGCTGCTGGCGCGCGACCTGGGCGACACGGGCCCGGACGCGCAGCGCGTCTTCGAGTACGCGCTGACGTACCGGCGGGACACGGTCGTCGCGGCGGCGCGCTCGTTCCTGTCGCGCGTGGCCCCGCGCGCGGCCGTCCAGGTCGTCGCCGAGCGCCCCGCGGCCCCGGCCCCCGCGCCGGCCGCGCCGGCTCCCGCCGCGGCGACGACGGGGGAGGCGCTACTGCAGCAGGCGCTGGCGGCCACCACCAGCGGGGTGACGATCTCCGACATGACCCGCCCCGACCAGCCGCTGGTGTACGTCAACCAGGCGTTCGAGCGGCTGTCGGGCTTCCGCGCCGAGGAGGTCCTGGGCCGCAACTGCCGGTTCCTGCAGGGCGAGGACACCGACCGGGCGGCCGTGGCCGCGGTCCGCGACGCGATCGCCGAGGGCCGCGAGCACCGCGCCCTGCTGCTGAACCACCGCGGCCCGCAGCGCGAGCCGTGGTGGAACGAGGTGCTGCTGTCCCCGGTGCGCGACGCCGACGGGCGCGTCGTGCAGTACATCGGCGTCCAGGACGACGTCACCGACCGGGTGCTGGCGCAGCGGGCGCTGGAGCAGGAGCAGCACCGCACCCGCGGCTACCTGGAGCGGCTGGAGGACCTGGCCCACCACGACCCGCTGACGGGGCTGCCGAACCGGCGGCGGGTGGAGGAGCGCGCGGAGGCGGCGCTGTGGGACGCCCGGTTGTCCGGGTCCGCCGTGGCGCTGCTGTTCTGCGACCTGGACGCCTTCAAGGCCGTCAACGACGAGCTGGGCCACGCCGCCGGCGACGAGCTGCTCGTCGCCGTGGCGCGCCGGCTGCGCTCGGCGGTGCGCCGCGGGGACCTCGTCGCCCGCCTGGGCGGGGACGAGTTCCTCGTGGTGCTGCCGGACCTCGACCCCGCGGGGGCCGCCGCCCACGCGGACCGGCTGGCCGGCGAGCTGGTGCGCGCGGTCGCCGAGCCGCTGCTGGTCGCCGGCCGGCGGCTGAGCCCCGCCGTCACCGTCGGCGTGGCCGTCAGCCCCGCCGACGGAGACGGGTTCGGCCGGCTGCTGCACCGCGCCGACCAGCGCATGTACGCGGCCAAGCCGACCGCGCGGCGGGTCGAGGCGGGCGGCTGAGCCGCCTCAGCGAGCGGGTCTCAGCGCTCGCCCTTGCCGGAGTCGGCGCGGCCCCGGCCGGTCGGCAGGGCGGCGATGAGCAGGCCGGCGACGGCGGTGGCCGCGTGCAGGACGGTGCCGGGGTCGCTGGTGTGCAGCACGTCCGCGGAGCTGCCCGGGCTGACGAGCAGCCCGTACGCGAACAGCGCGCCGCCGGCGACGAGGAGCAGGAGGCCGTACAGGCGGGCCGTGCCGGCCTTGAGGTAGGCGGCCAGACCGGCGACGCCCAGGAGCAGGTGGACGAGGTTGAGCAGCGGGTTGACGCCGACGCTGGCGACGTTCCAGGTCGGGTCGGCGCCGGTCCAGCCCTGCCCGCCGGTGACGGCGAAGCCGAGGAGGCCCAGGACGACGTAGAACGCGCCGACGACCGCCGCGCAGTACTGCCCGCCGGAGGGCTGCGCGTGCCAGCGCGTCAGGCGCGGGTTGCTCTCGCCCGGCTGCTTGGTCTCGGGGGCCTGCTGGGCCATGGCTCGTCCTCCGGGGTGGTGCGCGGCGGTCCGCGGGTCGGCGTCGTCGGGCCCGTGCTGGGCCCCCTCCATGGTCGTACCCCGTGCGGGTGGACCTGACACCCGCCACCCCCGGTGACGGTGAGGTGGCCCTAAAGTCCGGAGCGTGACAGGGCGGGGGTGGGTGCTGGAGCTGCCGGCGCAGGCCGACAGCCCCGCCCGCGCGCGCCGCTTCCTGCGCGAGGTGCTGTCCGGGCCGGCGGCCGGGGTGGGCGAGGACCTGCTCGACGACGCCGCCGTCTGCGTCACCGAGCTCGTCAGCAACGCCCTGCTGCACGCCCGCACCCCGATGACCCTCACCGCCCGCCGCACCGGCGGCGGGCTGCGCCTGGCCGTCGCCGACGGCTCGCCGCGGCGCCCGCACTGGGTGCCGCGCAGCCTCACCGCGGGCACCGGCCGCGGGCTGGCGCTCATCAGCGCCCTCAGCGCCGACCACGGCGTCGAGCCGCGCCCGGGCGGCAAGGAGGTCTGGTGCGAGCTGCGCCCCGGTGCGGGCGGGCCCGCGGACCCGGCGGACCTGGTGGAGGAGCTCGCGCAGGAGTGGGCCGCCGTCGTCGCCGACCTCGGCGACGTGGTGGGGGCGGGCCCGTCGCCCGAGCCGCCGCTGCTCCTGCTGCGCTACCCCGTCGAGGTCGGCATCCGGATGCGCGAGCACCGCGAGACGGTGCTGCGGGAGCTGCAGCTCCTCGGGCTGCCCGGTGGGAGCCGCGGTGCGGACGCGGTGGGCGCCACGGCGCTGGAGGTGCGGCAGCTGCTGGACGCCGTGTACGGCGGGCCGCTCTCGCGCGCGGAGGCCGACAAGCTGCGCGCCGCGGCCGAGGGGCGCGCCGAGGTGGACCTGGAGTACGACCGGTTCCCGGACCAGCGCTCCTTCGTCGAGCGGTGGCGGCAGCTGGTCGCGGACGTCGAGCAGCTGGGCCGCGACCGGGGCGTGGCGGTGCTGGCGACCCCGGGCGACGTCTCGGCGCTGGAGCGCTGGGTGTGCGAGGAGTTCCTGCGCCAGCTCGACGGCGAGCGCCCGCGCCCCTGGCCGCACGCCCCCGCCTGACCCCACCCCCTCGCGGTGATCGCACGAGGGTGAGCGTCCACACGTCCGTGATCACCGCGGGGCAGGGGTGGACGGGACGCGGGGGCAGCGGGGTGACACTGGGCGCGTGACGACGTCCAGCACCCGCAGCACCACCCCCGCGAGCACCTCCGCGAGTACTCCCGCCACCCGCCGGACCCGCGTCCGCGCCCCCCAGCTGGAGGGCCGCCGCTGGCTGAACACGGGCGGGCGCGAGCTGGGCCTGGCCGACCTGCGCGGCAAGGTCGTCCTGCTGGACTTCTGGACCAGCTGCTGCGTGAACTGCCTGCACGTCCTGGACGAGCTGCGCGAGGTGGAGGAGCGCTTCTCCGACGTGCTCGTCGTCGTCGGCGTGCACTCGCCGAAGTTCCGCTTCGAGGCCGAGCCGGCGACCCTCGACGCGGCCGTCGAGCGCTACGCCGTGCACCACCCCGTCCTCGACGACCCCGAGCTGCGCACGTGGGGCGCCTACACCGCCCGCGCCTGGCCGACGCTCGTCGTCGTCGACCCCGAGGGCTACGTCGTGGCGTCGATGTCCGGCGAGGGCCACGCGCACGGCCTCGGCGTCCTGCTGGAGGAGCTGGTCGCCGAGCACGGGGCGAGGGGCACCCTGCACCGCGGTTCCGGCCCGTACGTGGCCCCGGAGCCGCCGGCGTCGGCGCTGCGGTTCCCCGCCCGCGTCCTGGCCCTGCCGGACGGCGGGTTCCTCGTGGCCGACACCGCCCACCACCAGCTCGTGCAGCTGGCGGAGGACCTCCAGACGGAGGTGCGGCGCGTCGGCGACGGCGAGCGCGGGCACGTCGACGGGTCGGCCTCGGCGGCGCGCTTCGCCGAGCCGCAGGGCTTCTGCCTGCTGCCGGGGGACGTGGCCGCCCGCGTGGGCTACGACCTCGTGGTGGCCGACAGCGTCAACCACGCCCTGCGCGGGGTGCGGCTCGCGGACGGCGCGGTGACGACCGTCGCGGGCACCGGCCGTCAGCTGCGCCGCCGCGAGGGCGGCGGGCCGGCGCTGGAGCAGGACCTGTCGACCCCGTGGGACGTCGCCTGGTTCGACGGGCAGGTCGTCGTGGCGATGGCGGGCGTGCACCAGCTGTGGGCGTTCGACCCGGCCGCCGACCCCGCCGACGGGGTGGTGCGCGTGCTGGCCGGGACGACCGCCGAGGGCGTGCAGGACGGGCCGGCCGAGCGGGCGTGGTTCGCGCAGACGTCCGGGTTCGCCGTCGCCGACGGGCCCGACGGGCCCGTGCTGTGGTTCGTGGACGCGGAGACGTCGGCGCTGCGGACGTTGCGCCGCAGCGGGTCCGAGGGTCCCGACCGCGGCGTCCCGCGGGTGGACGACGACCGCCTCGCGAACGTGGGGGCCGTCGCCGGCGCCGGGTACGAGGTGCGCACCGCCGTCGGGCAGGGCCTGTTCGACTTCGGCTTCCGCGACGGCCCGGGCGCGCCCGCGGACGGCACCCCGCCCGCCCTGCTGCAGCACCCGCTGGGCCTGGCGATCGCCCCCGACGGCTCGGTGCTCGTCGCGGACACCTACAACGGGGCGCTGCGCCGCTACGACCCGGCGACGGGCGAGGTCAGCACGCTGCTGCGCGACCTGGCCGAGCCCTCCGACGTCCTCGTGGACGCCGGTGGGGACGCCGACGGGGACGGGTCCCTGGTCGTCGTGGAGGCCGCCGGCCACCGCCTGACCCGGTTCGCGGTGCCGCCGGAGGCCCGCGTCGACGCCGGCGCCCACACCGTGCAGCGCCCGCCCACGGACCTGGCCGCCGGGCCGGTGGAGCTGAGCGTGGCGTTCACCCCGCCGACGGGGCAGAAGCTCGACGACCGCTGGGGCGACCCGACGCGGCTGGTCGTGGCGGCCTCCCCGCCGGAGCTGCTGCTGGAGGGGGCCGGGGAGGCGGAGGGGCTGCGCCGCCGGCTCGTCCTGGACGCCGCCGTCGGCTCCGGGGTGCTGCACGTCAGCGTGCAGGCGGCCGCGTGCGACGGCGACCCCGACACCGGGGAGGTGCCGGAGTTCGCCGCCTGCCACCTGTACCAGCAGGACTGGGGCATCCCCGTCCGCCTCGTGGACGGGGCCCCCGCAGCGCTGCCGCTGGACCTGCGCGGCGCCTGAGCGACGACCTACTGCTGGTAGGTCTCGACCTCCCCGACGGGACGCGCGGACGCCTCGTCGGGGTCCTTGCCGGCCTCGCGCAGCGCCTGCCGCTGGCGCAGCAGGTCCCAGCACTGGTCCAGGGACTGCTCGGCCTGCCGCAGCCGGGCGTGCTCCTCCTCGCCGGACAGCTCCCCGTCCTGCAGGGCCTGGCGCAGCTGCTTCTCCTGCTCGACGAGCTCGGTGATGCGCTGGTGGATGGCCTGGTCGTCCACGGGTCCTCCCCTCGGGGCACGGGGCCCCGTCGCGGTGCGGTGCGCGCCCGATCGTCGTCGCCACGGGCGCGCGCCGCCACCGCGGGGGCTGCCGCTCCGGTGCGCGCGGGGCGGCGGGTAGCGTCGGCGCGGTGAACGCGCAGCCGCCGGGGGAGCAGGCCCCGGCCTCCCCGGACGCGGGCGTCGACGCGGCGGTGGACGCGGCGATCGCCGCCTCGCGGGCCCTGGTGGCGATCGCGACGCGGTCGCTGTCGGGGGCGCTGGAGGCGCTGTCCCTGCAGCAGTACCGGATCCTCGTGCTGGTCTGCACGCGCGGCCCGCAGCGCAGCGGCGCGCTGGCCGACGCCGTCGGGGTGCACCCGTCGACGTTCAGCCGCGCCGTGGACCGGCTGGTGGCCGGCGGCTGGGTGCGGCGGCGGGAGAACCCCGAGACGCGCCGGGAGGTGCTGGTCGAGCCCACGCCGGAGGCGGCGCGCCTGGTCGAGGAGGTCATGGCCGCCCGCCGCCGCGAGGTGCGCGACGTGCTGGCGCGGCTGTCCGGGCCGGAGCGGGCGGCGGTCGCCGAGGGCCTGCGCCTGTTCGCCACGGCCGCCGGCGAGCCCGACCCGCGCGAGCTGGCCCGTCTGGGCCACGAGGCCTGACCCCGCGCCCGCCCTCCCGCTCTCTTCCCGCCGTGGTCCCGCGGGGATTCCCAGCGAGACCACGGCGGGGGTGGGGAGTCTGCTCCCCGCGGTGATCGTCGACGGGTGGGGGCTCACCCGTCCGTGACCACCACGGGGACGGGGGTCAGAGGACGGCGCCGGCGATGAGGACGAGGGGGATGGAGCCGGCCCAGGCGGCGGTCGTCAGGCCCGACCAGCCCTTGAGCGCCGCGGTCCCCTCCAGGCCGGTGAAGCGGGTGACGACCCAGAAGTAGGAGTCGTTGAAGTAGCTGAACACCATCGACCCGGCGCAGCAGGCCAGCGCCGCGGCCAGCGGCGACAGGCCCAGGCCGTCGACCAGCGGGGCGCTCACCGACGCCGCGGTGATCATCGCGACGGTGCCGGAGCCCTGCGCGAGGCGCACGAGGGTGGCGATGAGGAAGGGCACGAGGACGCCGGGCAGCGCCAGCGAGGCGACGGCCTCGGCGAGCGCGTCGCCGACGCCGGAGTCGCGCAGCACCTGCCCGAACCCGCCGCCGGCGCCGGTGATGAGGATGATCAGGCCCGCCGAGGCGGCGGCCTCGGCCAGCCAGCCGCTGACCCGGTCCCGCGTCGTCCACCGCGGCAGCAGCGCGTAGACGGCGATGACGAGGCCGACGAGCAGCGCGACCACGGGGTTGCCGACGAAGGCGAAGACCTGCGCCAGCGTCGACGGCTCGTACCCCTCGTCGCCCTGCAGGACGCCCTGGGCGTCGCGGTCGACGGCCGTCGTCACCGTGCCGGCGATGATCAGCAGCAGCGGGACGAGCAGCGGCAGGGCCCCGCGCAGCGCGCCGACCCGGTGCGGGCCGGCCCCGGCGGGCGGCTCGCCGAGGGCGGCCGCGGGGTCGGCCGCCGCGGGCTCGCCGGTCGCGTCCCCGCCCCCGGCCGCCGAGCCGGTGGAGCCCGCCGGCGCCCCCGCGTACACGGCCTCGCGCACCTGCGGGGTGACCTCGTCCTCCAGCTTGGGCCCCACCCACACCGAGTACAGGACGACCACCGGCAGCAGCAGCACCGCGAACAGCGCCCCGACGAGGATCAGCCCGCCGAGGTCGGCGCCGAGGATGCCGGCCACGCCCAGCGGCCCGGGGGTGGGCGGCACGAGGTGGTGGGTCAGCGTCATGCCGCAGCCGAGCGCGAGGGCCAGGGTGACGTAGCCGCGGCGCTGGCGTCGGGCGATGGAGCGCGCCAGCGGGTTGAGGATGACGTACCCGGAGTCGCAGAAGACGGGGATGGACACGAGGGCGCCGGTGCCGCCGAGGGCCCACGGCTCGCGGCCGCGGCCGAGGGCCTTCACGAACGCGCGGGCGAGGGCGTCGGCGCCGCCGGAGACCTCCAGCACCTTGCCGACGGCCACGCCGAGGCCGATGACGATGCCGATCGAGGCGAGCGTGTTGCCGAACCCCGTGATGACGGACTGCAGGGTGTCGCCGGGCGCGGACCCGGCGACGGCGCCGGTGACGAGGGCGGCGATCAGCAGGGCGGCGAAGGCGTCCAGGCGGGTGCGCAGGACGACGAGGACGATGACGGCGATGCCGACGACGAGCGCGGCGAGGAGCTGGAGATCCACGGTGATCCTCCGGTGGGGCGGCGGGCGCGTGATCGCCCGCGGCGCTCAGCGTGCCCGCGCGGGTGGCGGCTGTCGAGGCGGGTCGTAGGGTCGGGGCGCCGGACCGCCCCAGCGTCGAGGAGGACCCCCGTGGCCATCGAGCCCCCCACCGAGCCCGCCACCGCGTTCCCGACCGCCCGCACCGCCGTCGTCACGGGAGCCGGGTCGCCGCGCGGCATCGGCCGCGCGGTCGCCCACCGGCTGGCGCGCGCCGGCTGGGCCGTCGCCGTCCTCGACCTCGACGGGGACGCGGCGCGCGCCGTCGCCGGCGAGCTGGAGCAGCTGGGCGCGGCCAGCGCCGGGGTGCGGGTGGACGTGGCGGACCCGGCGTCGGTGGACGCGGCGGCCGCGGAGGTGGAGCGCGAGCTGCCGCCGGTGGTGGGTCTGGTGAACCTGGCGGGCATCAGCTCGCCGACGCCGTTCCTGGACACGACGCCGGAGGAGTGGGACCGCGTCATGGCGGTCAACGCGCGCGGCACGTTCCTGGTGACGCAGCGCTTCGTGCGCGGGATGGTCGACCGCGGGCTGGGGCGCGTGGTCAGCGCGTCGTCGGTGTCGGCGCAGCGCGGCGGCGGCACGTACTCGAAGGTCGCCTACAGCGCCTCGAAGGCGGCGGTGATCGGTCTGACGCGGGCGCTGGCGCGCGAGGTGAGCCCGCTGGGGGTCACGGTGAACGCGGTGGCGCCGGGGCCGGTGGACACGGACATCATGGGCGGGACGCTGAGCGACGAGCGGCGCGCGGCGATGGCCGCGGACGGCCTGGTGGGCCGGGTGGGCACGGTCGAGGACGTGGCGGCGCTGGTGGAGTTCCTGCTGGGCCCGGACGCCGGCTACATCACGGCCGCCACCTACGACGTCAACGGCGGCCTGCAGATCTCCTGACCCCCTCCCGCCGTGGTCTTGCTGGGACTACCTGCAAGATCACGGCGGGGGAGGTCGGCGTGACCTGCTCCCCCCGCGGTGATCATGGATGGACGAGCGGTCACCCATCCGTGATCACCGCGAGTAGGTGACTGCGCGTGACAAGAGGCGACGCGGCGTGGTGGCATGGAGGGGTGATCGACGAGCGGGCCGACGGGCCGGGCCACCAGGACGACGGGACGGGCGACGACGAGCGCCGCGCGGGCCGCGACCGCCGCAGCCTCATCGACCTGACCCGCGCCGAGCGCGGCGAACCCGAGCGCCGTCGCCTGCCCGGCGTCGACCGCCGCGGCCCCGAGGAGGACCGGGACGAGGCCGCCGGCTGAGCCCTCAGGACAGCGAGCTGAACGCCTCCACGTCCCGGATCTGCCCGGAGACGATGATCACGTCGTCCTCCTCCATGAGGGTCTGCGGCGTCGCGTAGGTGAACCCCTCGCCGGGGGAGTGGTGCGCCACCACGGTCACCCGGTACTTGCTGCGCAGCTGCGCGGCCCCGAGCGTCAGCCCCAGCAGCGGCGTCGGCGGGGTCGTCTTCACCATCGCGAAGCCGTCCTCGAACTCGATGTAGTCGAGCATCCGCCCGCGCACCAGGTGCGCGATCCGCAGCCCCATCTCGTGCTCGGGACGGATGACCTTGTGCGCGCCCAGCTGGGTGAGGATCCGCGCGTGGGACTCGCTGATCGCCTTGGCCCACACGTTGCGGATGCCGAACTGCAGCAGCGTGGAGACCGTGAGGATGCTGGCCTCCAGGTTCGTGCCGATGCCGACGACGGCCCGGTCGAACTCGTGCACCGACAGCTGGCGCAGCGCCTCCTCCTTGGTGGAGTCGGCCACGACGGCGTGGGTGAGGTGCCCGGCGAGGTCGTCGACCAGCGCCGGGTCGGAGTCGATGCCGAGGACGTCGACGTCCCCGCCCTCCATCAGCTCCAGCGCCAGCGACCGGCCGAACCGGCCCAGGCCGATCACCACCACCGACCGCGGCGACGCCTGCGACGACCGCTTCGCCACGTCCGCTCCTCCCTCGACGTCCTGCCCGTGCCCGACCGCGCCCCGGCGGGGCGCGTCACCCGATGATGGGCCGTCCCTCCGGGTACTCGTACATCCGGCGCCGCTCGCGCAGCGCCAGCGCCGAGCCCAGCGTGATCGGCCCGAGCCGCCCCACGAACATCAGGACGGTCAGCACGACCTGCGCGTGCTGGGGCATCTCGGCGGGCAGCCCCGTGGACAGGCCCACCGTCGCGAACGAGGAGACCACCTCGAACAGCACCCGGTCGGCGGGCAGCCGGGTGGTCTCCACCAGCAGGATCGTGGCGCTGACGATGACGCCCACGGACACCAGCGCGACCGTCAGGGCCTGGCGGTAGACGCGCTCGGGGATGCGCCTGGCGAACACGCTCACGCTGGACTCGCCGCGGAACTCCGCGATCATCACCATGAGCAGCAGGGCGAAGGTGGTGACCTTGATGCCGCCGGCCGTGGACGCCGACCCGCCGCCGATGAACATGAAGACGTCGGCGACCAGCCACGAGCCGCTGTTCAGCTCCGCGACGTCGACGTTGTTGAAGCCGGAGCTGCGGGTGCCGGTGGCCAGGAACAGGCCGGCCATCGGCCGCGCCCACCACGCCAGGGCGCCGAAGGTCGCCTCGTTGCGCCACTCGTTGAGGGTGAAGAACAGCCAGCCGACGAGCAGCAGGACGGTCGTCGTGGTGACCGTCAGCTTGGTGTGCACCGACCAGCGCTGGGGCTGGCGCAGGTGCCGGCGCAGCTCGATGAGCACGGGGAAGCCCAGCCCGCCGATGATCACCGCGGACACCACCGGCAGCAGCATCCACGGGTCCTCGGCGAAGCCGATCATGCTGTCCGAGCGCAGCGCGAACCCGGCGTTGTTGAAGCTGGAGATCGCCAGGAAGGTGCCTTCCCAGATCGCCCGGGGCAGCGGCTGCTCGTAGCCGACGTACAGCCGCGTCGACAGCATCACCGCGACGACGGCCTCGACCGTCAGCGACACCTTCACGACGCCGAGGAGGACGGCGCGCACGTCGCCCAGGCCCAGCCCGCGCGACTCCGTGGAGGCCAGCAGGCGCGTCTTGAAGCCCATCCGGCGAGCGGCCACGACGCCCAGCAGCGACGCCGACGTCATGATCCCGAACCCGCCGACCTGGGCGAGGGCGAGGATGACGACGTGCCCGCCGGTGGACCAGTGGGTGGGGGTGTCGACGATGGTGTGGCCGGTCACGCACAGCGCGCTGACCGCGGTGAACAGCGCCTCGACGAACGTGGCCCCGCCGGTCCCGCGCCGGGACGTCGGCAACCACAGCAGCAGGGTCCCGACCGTGGCGACGCTGGCGAAGGCCACGGCGACCACCTGGGCCGGGTGGCGCAGGAGCGGGCGACGCCGAGCCCTCGCCTCCACCCGCTCGCCCCCGCGCTGCTCGTGCCCGACCCGGTCCCGCCCGCGCGGCGCGGGCGGCGATCAGGCTACGCGCACCGCCCGGTGTCCACGCGCGGACGTGCGCTCACGCCTCCGCGTCCGGCACGTCCGGCACCTCGAGCAGGTCCAGCAGGTCCTGGCGGCCGAAGAAGCGCGCCGCCTCCAGGGCCGTCGGCGTCCCCAGGTACGGGTCGGCGTCCCCGTCGACCAGGGCCGCCACGACGTCCCGCTCGCCCTTGAAGACGGCTCCCGCCAGGGGCGTCTGGCCGCGCGCGTTGACCCGGTCGGGGTCGGCGCCGCGCGTCAGCAGCGCCCGCACGACGGCCGCGTGCCCGTGGTAGGCGGCCAGCATGAGCAGGCAGTTGCCGTCGGAGTCGGTGGACTCCACCGGCACGCCGGCGTCGAGGTAGAGGGTCAGCTCCCGCAGGCGCCCGGAGCGGGCGGACTCGAAGACGCGCCCGGCGACCTCGAGGGCGCGCTCCTCCTCCTCGTCGGCCGGGCCCACCGCGTCGGGGACGCCGACCGGACCGTCGTCCCCGTGGTCGCTCACGCCCCGAGCCTAGGGCGGGCCCGCGGGGACCCGCACGCCGTCGCCCGCCGCCCCGGGCGCCGGGGGGTCCTCAGCCGTCGCCGAGGACCGCGCCGACCGTCGCCATGGCCGCGCCCAGCGCGCCCAGCCAGGCGCGCGAGACCTCGTACAGGCTGTGCCCGGCGCCGGCGACGCGGACGGCGTCGTCGTCCTCGTGGCCCAGGACGGCTTCCAGCGCGCGGCCCGCCGGGCCCTCGCGCTCGACCAGCGCCGCGCGCACCGACGCCGCCACCCCCGTGGTCTCGACGAGCTCGCGCGGGTCCAGGCCCAGGGCCTCGGCGACGCCGGACAGCAGCCCGGCCGTGTAGGCGACGTCGTAGTGGCGCGGCGCCAGCCGCGCGCACGCCCCGGCCCGGGCCAGCACCACCGTCAGCGCCTCGGTGTCCACGCTGGTGACCCCGCCGAGCAGCATGAGGACCACCCACGAGCACAGCTGCCGGCGGCCCAGCAGCACGACGGCCTGCCGCAGCGAGGTGATCTCGCTGCTCGTGCCGGCCGCCACGGAGCTGACCGTCCGCAGCACCCGCACGCTCAGCGCGGGGTCGGTGGCCACGAGCTGCTCGATCTCGCCGATGCTCGTCTCCGAGCCGGTCAGCGCCCGCACCAGCCGCAGGCACACGATCTGCGAGGGCGTCAGGCTCATCGACTCCAGCGTCACCGGCCGCTGCAGGTGGTAGCCCTGGAAGAGGTCCGCGCCGGCGCGCAGGCACCGCTGGAACGCCTCCTCGTCCTCGATGCGCTCCACGACCACCGTCGCCGACGGGTTGACGGAGCGCACTCCCGCCACGACGTCCTCGAACGCCGCGCCCGTCGCCTCCAGGTCGACCTTGACGTAGTCCGCGAGCGCCACCGCGGCCAGCCGGCCCGGGTCGCCGTCGAAGTCGTCGACCGCCACCCGGTAGCCCTCGGCGCGCAGCCGCGACAGGCTCGCCAGGACCTCGTCGTCCACCTCGACGTGCTCCAGCAGCTCCAGCACCACCTGCTGCGGGGAGCACGGCATGGGCAGCTCGCCGGTGATGAACCCGCGGGTGAGGTTGAGGAAGAGCAGCTTGTCGCCGGCGATCTGCTCGACGCCGAAGTCGCCGAAGGTCGCGCTGATGACCTGGGAGGTGGCGTGGTCCTGCTCGGGGCCCAGCGGCAGGTCGGCGTGCGCGCGCCCGTGCGCGCGGAACAGCAGCTCGTAGGCGACGAGGCGGCGCTCGCGGTCGTAGATGCCCTGGCGGCCGACGCGGACGGGCGCGACGGTGGCGACGGCGGTGGCCGCGCCGCGGGTCGCGGGGGCGAGGAGGTCGGCGGGCGCGACGGGGCGCGGCACGGGCTGCTCGCTCACCACGCCACCTCCTGCGCTCCGGGCGGGGGCCGGCGGCCGTCGCCGGGCTCCCCCGCGACTCGAGGACTCCACGCCTTCCCTACGGCGCGCGGAGGCCCCGGCTGTAGCCCGCGGCGCGCGCGGACGCCCGAACGGGGGAACGCCCGCCGCTCAGACCCGCGTGCGGTGGAAGCCGGCGTGCGAGCGGCTGGGCGTCGGCCCGCGCTGCCCCTGGTAGCGCGAGGCGGTCTCGCGGCTGCCGTAGGGGTGCTCGGCGGCGCTGGAGAGGCGGAAGAAGCACAGCTGGCCGATCTTCATACCCGGCCACAGCAGGATCGGCAGGGTCGCCGTGTTGGACAGCTCCAGCGTCACGTGGCCGGAGAAGCCGGCGTCGATGAAGCCGGCCGTGGAGTGCGTCAGCAGGCCCAGGCGGCCCAGGCTGCTCTTGCCCTCCAGCCGGGCGGACACGTCGTCGGGCAGGGTGACGACCTCGAAGGTGGAGCCGAGGACGAACTCGCCCGGGTGCAGCACGAACGGGTCGTCGCCCTCGACCTCGACCAGGCGGGTCAGCTCCGGCTGCTCCTGCGACGGGTCGATGACCGAGTACTTGTGGTTGTCGAAGAGGCGGAACCAGCGGTCCAGGCGGACGTCCACGCTGGAGGGCTGGACCATCGACGGCTCGAAGGGGTCCAGGGCCACCCGCCCCGACGCCAGCTCGGTCCGGATGTCGCGGTCGGACAGCAGCACGGCGGTCACGGTACAGGGGCGCGCGGGGAGCGCCGGCGGCCCCGCGCGGCGGGGTCGAGGGCCCTCCGGGACGTCCGCTAGGATGCTGGTGGCTCGTGGGCGACCGCGGGCCGTGCGGGTGTAGTTCAATGGTAGAACTTCAGCTTCCCAAGCTGATAGCGCGGGTTCGATTCCCGTCACCCGCTCAGCGCGACGATGGCCCCGGTCCGGTGGACCGGGGCCATCGTCGTCCCGCCCTCAGGCGGCCAGCTGCTGGCCCCGGCTGCGCTCGCGGTAGCTGGCGGCGGCGTCGCGGAAGGCGGCCAGCGCGTAGCCGGGCACGTCCAGGCCCTCCTCGTGCGCCCACAGCAGCTGCGTCTCCAGCCGGGAGATGTCGCGCACGTTCTTCTCCAGCTGCTCCTCCAGGCCCAGCTCGACGATCACGCCGCCGAAGTCGGTGCGCTGCTCGCGGGTGCTCGCCCCGACCAGCCCGTAGCGCTTGGAGCGCAGCAGCCTCGCCAGGTGCAGCTGCCACGGCGCGAGGGCGCCGGAGCGCACGAGCTCCTGCGCGCTGAGCCGGTAGAACGCGAAGTGCCCGGGCTCCTGCACCTTGATGGCGTCGACGACGGTGCGCTGCACGGCGGTCTCGCCCATCGCGCCCAGGCCCTGGCTCATCGAGCGGTAGGCCAGCATCGCGGCCTTCTCCGTCGCCGCGCCGGTCAGGTAGTACAGGAGGCGGACCACCTCGTGCACGAACGGCAGGTGGGACAGCGCCCCGAGGACGCGCACCCGCGCCGGCACGCCGTCCAGGTCGGCCTGCACGGGCGGCATGCCCAGGTGCTGGGCGAGGGTGTCCAGCAGCACCCCGTGCCGCTCCTCCTGCGGGCCCCACACGTCCGCGTAGAACGCGCGGTCGGTCTCCCCGACGCCGGGCAGCAGGACGGCCAGCTCCAGGACGTTGCGCTCGACCTCCATCTCCACGCGCGCCATGTAGTCCAGCACCGTCCCGAAGCGCTCGCGCACGGCCGCCGGGTCGCGCAGCGTGTAGTCGGCCGAGGCCAGGTCCACGGGCGGGTGCTCGTCGGCGAGGCGCTGCACGTGGTCGCGGATGGTGGTGGCGTCCACTCGGGGCTCGGCCATGGTCGGTTCCTCCTCGGTGCGGTCGGGCACTCCGGGTTCGGGCCGCCGCCCCGTGTGGATCGGTCGTTGCGCCGTCCGGGTGAAGCGCGTCCGCCGTCCCGGCCGGCCCCGGCCGGCCCCGCCCGGCCCCGCCCGCTCGAGGCGCGGGAGCGGACCGGGCGCGAGAGCGTGTCCGCCGTGTCGATCACCGACCTCAGCGCCCCGTGGCCGCTCGTCCCCAGCCTCGTCGGCCTCGTCGTCGCCGGGGTCGTCATCGTCGTCACCGGGACGCGCATCACCGCCGTCGCCGACGAGATCGCCGACCGCACCGGCGCCGGCGAGGCGCTCGCGGGCGCCGTCCTGCTGGGTGCGACGACGTCGCTGCCGGGCCTGGTGACGGTCGCCGTCGGCGGGCTGTCGGGCGACGCGGAGTTCGCCTTCGCCAACACCATCGGCGGGATCCTCATCCAGACGGTGTGGCTGTCCATCGCGGACCTCGTCTACCGCCGCGTCAACCTCGAGCACGCGGCGGCCTCCAGCCAGAACCTCATGCAGGCGCTCGTCCTCATCGGCCTGCTGACGGTCCCGGTGATCGGCTTCGCCACGCCGGAGCTGTCCTGGCTCGGCGTCCACCCCGCCACCTTCGCCATCCCGGTGCTCTACGCCGGGGGGCTCGTCCTGGTGCGCCGGCAGGGGGAGAAGCCGATGTGGCGCGCCGTCAAGACCGACGAGACGGTCGAGGACGTCCCGCAGGAGGGCAGCGGCGCCAGCGGCCGCCGCCTCGGTGCCTCGTTCGCGCTCCTCGCCGCGGCGATGGCGGTCGCCGGTTACGTCGTGGGCCGCTCGGGGCTCGGCGTCGTCGAGGCCACGGGCCTGTCCGGCGGGCTGGTCGGCTCCACGCTCACCACCGGTGTGTCGTCCATGCCCGAGCTGGTCACCCTCATCGCCGCCGTGCGCATGAAGTCCCTCGCCCTCGGCGTCGGGGACATCATCGGCGGCAACGTCTTCGACGCCCTGCAGATCACCGTGGCCGACGTCTTCTACCGGCAGGGACCGATCTACGCCGACGCCGGCGACTCCGGGCTGCTGCTGCTCGGCGCGGGGCTGCTGGTGAGCGCCCTGCTCGCCTCAGCGCTGCTCCTGCGCGACCGCCGCGGCATCGGCTTCGAGGGGATCGCCATCCCGGTCGTCTGGGTCGCCGCCGTGGTCGGCGTGAGCTTCCTCTGACGCGCGGCTCACCCGCCGCGCGCGGGAACACGGTGCGATCACGATCGGGCTTCGGAGGGGATCGACCCTTGACAGCGCTGTCACGAGAGGAGACGGTCTGCTCGTTGACAGCGCTGTCACGAGGAGGTGAGCGCCGTGAGCGAGGTGACGACGACCGGTGGCGAGCGCCACCGCCGCGGCACCGGCTCGGTCGTCATGGGCGACGTGGCGCGCGCCGCCGGTGTCAGCCCCAAGACCGTCTCCCGGGTCGTCAACGGCTCCCCGCAGGTGCGTCCCGAGGTGCGCGACCGGGTGCTCGACGCGGTCGAGCGGCTCGGCTACCGGCGCAACGCCGCCGCCCGCGCGCTGGCCGCCGGGCGCACCCACGTCCTCGGCATCGTCTCCGTGGAGGCCGCCCTGCACGGCGTGGCCCAGCACGTCCTGGGCGCCGAGCGCGCCGCCCGCGAGCGCGGCTACGGCACCGTCGTGGTCACCGTCCCCGAGGACGGCGACGACGACGCGGCCCGCCGGGCGGTCGAGCGCGCGGTGGCGCTGGGGGCCGAGGGCGTCGTCCTCGGCGAGCCGCTGCGCGACGTCGGCGTCCTGGCCGGGGTGCCCGACGTGCCGCTGGTGACGGCCGCCGCGGTGGAGCCGGTCAGCCCGCGGCACCGTGCGGTGAGCGCCGAGGAGGAGGCCGGTGCCCGCGAGGCCGTCGAGCACCTGCTCGCCCGCGGCCACCGCACGGTCGCGCACCTGAGCGGGCCGCTGGCCTCGCGCCCGGCGCGGCTGCGGGAGGCGGGCTGGCGCGCCGCCCTGGAGGCCGCCGGCGCGCCCGTGACGGAGCCCGCGCGGGGCGACTGGTCGGTGCGCTCGGGGTGGTGGGCGGCGCGCGAGCTGCTCGCCCGGCCCGGCGAGCGCCCCACCGCCCTGTTCGCCGGCAACGACTCGATGGCGATCGGCGCCGTCAAGGCGTTCCTGGAGGCGGGGCTGCGCGTGCCCGAGGACGTCGCCGTCGTGGGCTTCGACGACCTGCCGGAGTCGGAGTTCCTGCCGGTGCCGCTCTCGAGCGTGCGGCAGGACGTCACGGGTGTCGCCCGCCGCGCCGTCGAGCTGCTCGTGGCGCTCGTCGAGGGCGCGCCGGTGCCGCAGCGGGCCGAGGAGGTCCCGGCGCGCCTGGTGGTCCGGGCCAGCTCGGGCCCGCCGCGGCGAGGGGGTGGTGCGAGCCCCTGACGCCCGCCCCACCGCCCGGCACCGCCCGGCACCGCCCGGCACCGCCCGGCACCGCGCAGCAGCGACCGCACGACCCCGCACGACCCGCAGACCACGAGCACCACGGACGAAGGAGTACCTGTGTTCTTCCCGCGCCGCCCCAGCATCGCGCTCGCCGCCGCCCTCGCGTCGGCCCTCGCCCTCGCCGCGTGCAGCGGCGGAGACGGCGGCGGGTCCGACGACGGCGGCCCGGCCGAGCCCGTCTCCGCCGACCAGTTCGAGGAGGCGATGAGCACCCCCACCGAGCTGACGTTCTGGACGTGGGTGCCCGACATCGAGAACCAGGTCGCCATGTTCGAGGAGGCGTACCCGGAGATCGACGTGAACGTCGTCAACGCCGGTCAGGGCCTGGACCAGTACACGGCGCTGCGCACCGCGCTGCGCGCCGGTCAGGGCGCTCCCGACGTCGTGCAGATCGAGTACCAGTACCTCTCATCCTTCCTCGTCGGCGGCGACCTGCTGGACCTGTCCCCGTACCAGGGCATCAGCGACCTGGAGAGCGAGTACCCCGACTGGGTGTGGGAGCAGGTCACGCGCGACGGCGCCGTCTACGGCATCCCGCAGGACACCGGGCCCATGGGCCTGCTGTACCGCGACGACCTGTTCGCCGAGGCGGGCATCGCGCCGCCGACCACGTGGGACGAGTTCGCGCAGGCCGCCCGCACCTACCGCGAGGCCAAGCCCGACAGCTACATCACCGACTTCCCGCCCAACCAGGCCGGGCAGATGATCGGCCTCATGTGGGCCAACGGCGCCCAGCCGTTCAGCTACGACGGTGAGGAGACGGTGTCGATCGACCTCGACACCCCCGAGGTCACCGAGGTCGTCGAGTACTGGCAGGGCCTCGTCCAGGACGAGCTGGTCGCCGTCGACCCCGACTTCACCGACCAGTGGTACCAGGGCCTGTCGAACGGCACCTACGCCACCTGGGTCGCCGCCGCGTGGGGTCCCGTCTTCCTGCAGGGCTCGGCCGAGAACACGTCGGGGCTGTGGCGCGCCGCGCAGCTGCCGCAGTGGGAGGCCGGCGGGCAGAGCACCGGCAACTGGGGCGGGTCCACCGACGCCGTCGTCGCCTCCAGCGCCAACCCGATCGCGGCCGCCGAGCTGGCCCGCTGGATCAACGTGGAGCAGGAACCGGCGCTCGCGCTGGCGACCGAGCAGTTCCTCTTCCCGCCGTCGCAGTCCGTCCTGGAGGACCCCGCCTTCATCGACGCGGCGCCGGAGTTCTACGGCGGGCAGCAGGTCAACCAGCTGTTCGCGGAGGCGTCCGAGCAGGTGAACACCGACTTCGGGTGGCTGCCGTTCATGGACTACGTCTACTCCTCCTACGAGGACGTCATGGGCCCGGCCATCGCGAACCGGGGCGACATGGTCGGCGCGCTGGCGCAGTGGGAGCAGCAGCTGGAGGGGTACGCGGAGGAGCAGGGCTTCACCGTCGAGTGAGCGCCCTGGAGACGACGTGAGCACTCACCCCCAGTCACCGCCCCGGACCCGGGGCCGGACCGCGCGCGGTCGGGCGGGCCGGTCGGCCCGCCCGCCGCGGCAGCGGACCTCGCCCGCCCGGCGCCGGCAGCACCGCGCCGCCTACCTCCTCGTGGCGCCGTTCATGGTGGTCTTCGCCGCCATGCTCGTCGTCCCCCTCGGCTACGCCGCCTACCTGTCGCTGTTCCGCGAGCAGCTCATCGGCGGCACCAGCTTCGTCGGACTGGAGAACTACGTCCGGGCCCTGTCCGACGCCGCGTTCCTCAGCGGCGTCGCGCGCGTCGGGCTGTTCCTGCTGATCCAGGTGCCGCTCATGCTGGGCGTGGCGCTGCTGTTCGCCCTGCTGCTGGACTCCGGCCTGCTGTACTTCCAGCGCTTCGTGCGGCTCACGGTGTTCCTGCCGTACGCCGTGCCCAGCGTGGTCGCCACCCTCATGTGGGGGTACCTGTACGGCCCGGACTTCGGGCCGTTCGCCCAGATCGCCGACGCGCTGTCGTTGCCCGGCCCGCGCTTCCTGAGCTCGGACTGGATGCTCGGGTCGATCATGAACATCGTCACGTGGGAGTTCGTCGGCTACAACATGATCATCATGTTCGCGGCGCTGCGGGCGGTCCCGGCGGAGCTCTACGAGGCCGCCCGCGTCGACGGCGCGGGGGAGCTGCGCATCGCGTGGTCGGTGAAGGTCCCGGCCATCCGCGCCGCGCTCCTGCTGACCCTCATCTTCTCCATCATCGGCAGCTTCCAGCTGTTCAACGAGCCGCAGCTGCTGAGCATCCTCGCCCCCGCCGTCATCGACTCCGCGTACACGCCGAACCTGTACGCCTACAACCTCGCCTTCACCAGCCAGAACATCAACTACTCGGCGGCCGTGGCGTTCCTGCTGGCCGTGGTGATCGCGGTGGTGTCCTACGTCGCCCAGCTGTCGTCCCAGCGTCGGGAGCGCAACGCATGACCACCACCACACCCGTCCCCGGGGTCACCGGGCGGCGGCGGGGAGGGGGACGGCGCAGGCCGAGCGCCCTCAAGCGCCGCAGCCCGCTGCTGACCGTCCTGGTCATCCTCGTCCTGCCGTACTTCCTCCTGCCGCTGTACTGGCTGGTGGTGGCGTCCACCAAGACGAACCGGCAGCTGTTCACGACCTTCGGCCTGTGGTTCGACGAGGTCAACCTGTGGACGAACCTGCAGCAGGTGTTCACCGCCCAGGGCGGCATCTTCTGGACGTGGATCGGCAACACCGCCCTGTACGCCGGGGTCAGCGCCGTCGGGGCGGCGTTCCTGGCCACGGCCGCCGGCTACGCCTTCGCCAAGTACGACTTCCCCGGCGGGAAGCTGATGTTCTCGATCGTCCTCGGGGCGATCATGGTGCCGACCACGGCGCTGGCCATCCCGACGTACCTGCTGTTCGCCGGGGTCGAGCTGACGGACACCCGCTGGGCCGTCATCCTGCCCAGCCTGGTCAGCCCCTTCGGCGTGTACCTCATGCGGGTGTACGCGGCCGACGCCGTGCCCACCGAGCTCATGGAGGCCGCCCGCGTCGACGGGGCGGGGGAGCTGCGGATCTTCGCGACCGTCGCGCTGCGGCTGCTGTCGCCCGGGTTCGTCACCGTCCTGCTGTTCGCGCTCGTGGCGACGTGGAACAACTACTTCCTGCCGCTCATCATGCTGCGCACCCCGGACCTGTACCCGCTGACGCTGGGCCTGGCGCGCTGGCAGTCGGCCGCCGCGGCCGGCTCGGGCGGGCAGGTGCTGTTCTCCAGCGTCATCACCGGCTCGCTCGTCTCGATCGTCCCGCTGATCATCGCGTTCCTGTACCTGCAGAAGTACTGGCAGACGGGCCTGGCGACCGGCGGGGTGAAGGGGTGAGCGTCCTGGACGGGCCCGCGGGCACGCCCCGCGGGCTGCCGGAGCGCGTGCTGTTCGGGGCCGCCTGGTACCCCGAGTACACGCCCGAGCCGCGCGTGGAGCAGGACCTGGACCTCATGGCGGCCGCGTCCGTCAGCGTGGTCCGGGTGGGGGAGTCGGTGTGGTCGACGTGGGAACCGCGCGACGGCGTCTTCTCCCTGGACTGGCTCGAACCCGCCCTGGACGGCGCGCACGAGCGCGGCATCTCCGTCGTGCTGGGCACCCCCACCTACGCGGTGCCGATGTGGCTGGCCCGCAAGCACCCGGAGATCGCCGGCGAGCTGGCCGACGGCCGCCGGATGCGCTGGGGCGGGCGCCAGGAGGTGGACTTCACGCACCCGGCGTTCCGGTTCCACGCCGAGCGGGTCGTCCGCGCCGTCGTGGGCCGGTACGCGGCCCACCCGGCGGTCACCGGCTTCCAGGTCGACAACGAACCCGGCCTGCACCTGCTGCACAACCCGGCCGTGGTGCAGGCGTTCGTCGACGACCTGCGCGCCACGTACGGGGACGTCGACGCCCTCAACGAGGCGTGGGGGCTGACGTACTGGTCGCACCGGCTCTCGCGCTGGGCGGACCTGTGGTCCCCCCACGGCAACGCCCAGCCGCAGTACGACCTGGCGTGGCGGGCGTTCCAGTGCCGGCTGACGACGGAGTTCATCTCCTGGCAGGCGGGGATCGTCCGCGAACTGGCGACCGCCGCCGGCCGTGACGACCAGTTCGTCACCACGTGCGTGTCGTACAGCCGGCAGGCCGTCGACGAGCGGGAGGTCTTCGACGACCTCGACGTCGCGGCCGGCAACCCGTACTACGCGATGCAGGACGGCCTGGCGGTGCCGTCGCCGGAGGAGTCCCCGGCGCAGGGGTGGACGACGTCGGGCACGTGGTCGCTCGTGCACACCGCCGACCGGATGCGCGCCTCCAAGCAGGCGCCGTTCCTGGTCACCGAGACCAACGCCGGGCCCATCGGCGGTTCCTCGGTGAACCTGCCCGCCTGGGACGGGCAGTGGCGGCAGGTGGCCTGGCAGCTCGTGGCGCGCGGTGCCCGGATGGTCGAGTACTGGCACTGGCACACCCTGCACACCGGCACGGAGACGTACTGGGGTGGCGTGCTGCCGCACGACCAGCGGCCCGGCCGCGTCTACGAGCAGGTCGCGCAGCTGGGCGCGGAACTGGCCCGCGCCGGCTCGACCGTCGCCGGGCTGCGCCCGGACGCCGACGTGGGCCTGCTGGTGTCCGTGCCCTCCCAGCACGGGCTGGCGTTCCAGCCGCCCACCCCCGCGGGTGGGGGCAGCGGCTGGTCCGACGTCGACGAGCGCGCCCACGACCGCTTGGTCGAGGTGTGGGCGCGGGGGGTGTTCGACGCCGCTCTCAGCGCGCGCGTCGTGCACGACCGCCAGCTCCTGCCGCCGGGCGGCCCGGGCGTCGACCCGGGAGAGCTGGCGCGGGAGCTGCCCGTGCTGCTCGTGCCCGCCCTGTACGTCGCCCCGGACGCGCTGCTGGACCTGCTGGCCGCGTACGCGGAGGCCGGCGGGCACCTGGTCCTGGGTCCGCGCTCGGCCTACGCCGACGAGCTGGCCCGCGCCCGGCGCGAGGTCAAGCCGGCCCGGCTGGCAGCGGCGGCCGGGGTCTCCTACCAGGAGTTCTCCAACCTCACCGGGCCGCTGCCGCTCACGGCGGCCGCCGGTGCGCCGGCCCTGCCGGCCGGGGCGAGCGCGACGACGTGGGTGGACTGCCTGCGCCCGGAGGGCGCCGAGGTGCTGGCCGGGTACGAGCACCCCCACTTCGGCCGGTTCGCGGCGATCACCTCCGCCCGGCACGGCGCCGGGCGGGTCACCGTCGTCGGCGCCGTGCCGGACCCGGGGACCGTCGCCGCCCTCGCCGGCCGCTTCGCCGCCCCGGTGCTGGGCGGGGACCGGCAGGACGCGGCGGCCCGCCGCTGGGGCGGGCCGGAGGCGGTGCGGGTCAGCTCCGCCACCGCCCCCGACGGCACCCGCGTGCACGTCGTGCACGACTGGTCCTGGCAGCCGTGCGAGGTCGTGGCGCCGGTGGCGCTGCGCGACCTGCTGTCCGGCGAGCGCGTCGGCGCGGGCGAGCGCCTGCGGCTGGGCGCCTGGGACGTGCGGGTGCTCGCGCAGGAGTGAGCCGCACCCCCGCGGGCCCCGGGCGGACGGCCGGGGCCCGCGGGCGCCCGCGCCCGGTCAGCGGTAGAACGGCACCTGTGATCAGCGCGGAGGAGATCGAGGTCAAGTACGACGTGGCACCCGAGGCCGCTCCGCCGGACCTGGCGGCGGCCCTGCGGCAGGTGCCCGGCGCCGACGAGCGGGGCCTGCGCGAGGGCGACCTCGGCGAGGCCGACCTGAGCGCGACGTACTTCGACACCGACGACCTCCGGCTGGCCGCCGCGAAGGTCACCGTGCGCCGCCGCACGGGCGGTGCCGACGAGGGCTGGCACCTGAAGACCCCCGCCGGGGACGGCGCCCGCACCGAGCAGCGCGTGCCGCTGGGGCGGGCCGTGCGGACCGTGCCGGTCGCGCTGCGCCGGCTCGTGGAGGACCTGACCGGCGGCCGGCCGCTGGTCCCCGTCGCCCAGGTCGACACCCACCGCCGCACCCGCACCGTCCTGGACGCGACCGGGACCCGGCTGCTGGAGCTGGCCGACGACACCGTCGAGGCGCGCCGCCTCCTGCCGCTGGAGGGCGCGGGGGAGGCCTCGGGCGCCGTGCAGCGCTGGCGGGAGGTCGAGCTGGAGCTGGTCGACGGCGAGCGCGACGTCTTCGACGCCGTGGACGCCGGGCTGCGCGCCGCCGGCCTGCGGGTCGCGGCCACCGGTTCCAAGCTCGCCCGGGTCCTGGCCGGCCCCGCGGAGGACGGCCCGGCGGACGAGGCCCCCGCGGACGAGGCCCCCGCGGACGAGGCCGCCGCGGACGAGGCCGCCACCGAGCCCGCCGCCGCGCCGGCCCGCCGCTCCGGTCGCCGCTCCGGTCGCCGCCGGGTCGAGCACCCCGGCCCCCGCCGCACGGACCTCACCGCGCGCTCGCGCGCCGGCGACGTGCTGCTCGTGCACCTGGCCGAGCAGGTCCAGCAGGTGCTCGACCAGGACGCGCGGGTGCGCCGCGACGAGCCCGACAGCGTCCACAAGATGCGGGTGGCGACCCGCCGCCTGCGCAGCGCCCTGCGCACCTTCCAGCCCCTGCTGACCCGGCCGACCAAGCCGCTGCGCGACGAGCTGCGCTGGCTGGCGGCGGAGCTGGGCGCCGCCCGCGACGCCGAGGTGCTGCGCGACCGCCTCGTGCGGTCGGTGGCCTCCCTCGACGTCGCCGCGCAGGACCAGCCGGCCGACCCGGCGGCCACCGGGGCCGTGCCGGCGATGGTCGCCGAGCAGCTGGAGGCCGACTACCGCACCGCCCACGACCGGGTGCTCGCCGAGCTCGACTCCGAGCGCTACCAGTCCCTGCTCGACGCCCTGCAGGACCTCGTCGAGCGCCCCGACCTCACCGACCGCGGCCGCCGCCGGGCCGCCAAGGTGCTGCCGCGCCGGGTCGCCAAGACCTTCGAGTCCCTCGCCGGGCTCGTCGAGCAGGCCGACCGCGCCGGCGCGGGCGCCGAGCGCGACGAGCTGCTGCACGAGGCGCGCAAGGCCGCCAAGCAGGTGCGCTACGCCGCCGAGGCGGTCGGCGTCGTCTTCGGCAAGGACGCGGCCCGCTTCGCGCGCGCCGTCACCGACGTGCAGGAGGTGCTGGGCGAGCACCAGGACTCGGTGGTCACCCGCGAGCGGCTGCGCCAGCTGGCCGCGTCCGCGCAGCCCGAGGTCGCCTTCGCCTACGGGCGGCTGTTCGCGCAGGAGGAGGCGCACGCCGCGGCCAGCGAGGCCGACTTCGACGAGGCGTGGGCGGCGGTGCGGGCCAAGCGCCTGCACCGGTGGCTGCGCTGACCCACCGGGCGTGACGACGGGGGCCGGCGCCGCGGCGCCGGCCCCGTCGGGCGTCCGGGAGGTGCTCCCTCAGGAGGTGCGGCCGTCGGTCCCCGGGCCGAGACCCGGGGGCAGCTCCCCGAAGGATCGCCGGTACCAGACGGCCGCCTGCCGCTCGACGACGAGCCGCGTCAGGCCGATGATCGCGCCGGAGGCCAGCGCCCACACGACGGCGTCCTTCCACGCGACGTCGGGGTCCTCGGGGTTGTCCGGCGGCGGGCTCCCCGTCACCGAGACCCACGCCTTCTTCGTCACGCGGCTGGCCAGGGCGGCCGCGAGGACGCCGGCGCCCGGGCCGACGAACTTCCACACCATCGAGCTCATGGGCCAGACCCTGCCGCACCGCCCCGGGCGCGTCGACCCCGGTCCCGGTCGGCCGGTCCCGCCGCGCTCAGAGCAGGTCGACCAGCCACCCCAGCACGGGCAGCAGCACGGTGGCCGATCCGGCGACGAGCGCGACGACGACCACGACGGTGAGCAGGCGGACCCCGCGCGACGGGCCGCCGTCCGGTCCCCTCAGGCTGCGCAGCACGCCCCCATCCTCCCCGACGCCCGCCCCGCCGCCCACCACTCCGCCCCCGCCCGCGGTGATCTTGCTGGGAATCCCTGCAAGATCACGGAGGGAGGTGGGGGTGGGGCGCCGGAGGAGCGGGGGAGCTTGCGGGCGGTGTAGCGTTCGCCCGTCGACAGGGGAGCGCCGGAAGGGCGCTGAGAGTGCGGGCAGCCGCAGACCCTCGAACCTGACCCGGTTAGCACCGGCGTAGGGAGTCGAGCCGTCTCGACCCGTGACCGCGGTGGTCACGGGTCCCCCTCCTGCACCCAGGAGGAACCTCGTGAGCCAGACCACCGGACCCGCCAAGCCCACCGGGTCCACCACGTCCCGGACCGTCCTCGCCCGCGCGCCGCTGGGCCGCTGGCGCAGCGTGGACCTCGTCACCGCCGCCGTCCTCGGCGTCGCCTTCGGCGTCGTCTTCTGGGGCTGGGGCGTGCTCTACCACGTCATCGACCCGGCCTTCGCGGCCTTCCGCCCCGCCGCCGGGCTCGTGTCCGGCGTGTGGCTGCTGCCCGCCGTCGTCGGCGCGCTCGTCGTCCGCCGCCCCGGCGCGGCGCTGCTCACGGAGATGCTCGCCGCGACCGTCGAGATGCTCCTCGGCAGCGCCTGGGCCTCCGGGGTCCTCGTCTCCGGCGCGATCCAGGGCCTGGGCGTCGAGATCGCCGTGGCGCTCTTCCTGTGGCGGCGCTGGAGCCTGGGCGTCGCCGTCCTCGGCGGCGTCCTCGCCGGCGTCCTGGAGGCCCTGTACGAGAACGTCGTCTACTACGGCGGGGAGTGGGCGCCGGCCTGGCAGGCCGCCTACGTCGGCCTGTTCGCCCTCTCCGGCGCCGTCGTCGCCGGGCTCGGCGGCTGGGCGCTGGTGCGCGCCCTGGCCCGCACCGGTGCGCTGCAGCGCTTCCCCGCCGGGGCCGAGCACCGCGCCCGCGCCCGTGCCTGACGCCGTGCCCGGTGGTGGGCCCGGTGGTGGGCCCGCGCCGGTGCGCGTCGAGGTGCGCGGGCTGACGTTCGCCCCCGGCGGCGTCGCCGTCCTGCGCGACGTCGACCTCGACGTGGCCGCCGGGGAGAAGGTCCTGCTCGTCGGCCCCAGCGGCGCCGGCAAGTCCACCCTGCTGCGGGTCCTGGCGGGGGTCGCCGACGAGGACGAGGACGGCGACGTCCTCAGCGGCCGGGTCCTGCTCGACGGCGCCCCGGCCGCCCCCGGGCGTGCGGGGCTGCTCCTGCAGGACCCGGTGGACGCCGTCGTGGCCGCCACCGCGGGGCGCGACACCGCCTTCGGGCCGGAGAATCTCGCCCTGCCGCGGGAGGAGGTGTGGGCCCGCGTCGACGCCGCCCACGCCGCCGCGGCCTTCGGCGCCGGCCGCGACCGCTCCACCGCCGAGCTGTCCGGCGGTGAGCTGCAGCGCCTGGCCGTCGCCGGGGCGCTCGCCCTGCGCCCCGGCCTGCTGCTGCTCGACGAGCCGACGTCGATGCTCGACCCCGTCACCGCCCGCCGGGTGCGCGACGCCCTGCTGGCCGCCGCCGCCGGGCGCACCCTCGTCGTCGTCGACCACGACCTCGCCGCGTGGGCGGACGTCGTCGACCGCGTCGTCGCGCTCGGGCCGGACGGCCGCGTCGTCGCCGACGGCGCCCCCGCCGCGGTGCTGGGCGCGCTGCCCGCCCCGCTCGCCGACGGGCTGTGGGTGCCCGGGGCGCCCGCGCCCGCCCAGCTCGACGTGCCCGCCGGGCTCGTCGCCCCGCTGCTCGACGTGCCCGGCGGGCCCGCGGTGACCGCCACCGGGGTCCGGGTCGAGCGCGCCCGCCGCGGCACCGGCCGCCGCGAGGTGGTCGTCGTCCTCGACGGCGTCGACGCGAGCCTCGAGGCCGGGCGGGTCACCGCCCTGACCGGGGACAGCGGTGCCGGCAAGTCCACCCTCGTCGGCGTCCTGGGCGGGCTGTCCCGCCCCACCGCCGGCACCGTGCTGGCCGCGGCGGCCCTGGCCGTGCGCGGGCGCCGCGACCCCGGCCGCTGGCGCTCGCGGGACCTGGCCCGCCGCGTCGGGTGGGTGCCGCAGCACCCCGAGCACGGGTTCGTCCGCTCCACCGTCCGCGACGAGGTGCGCGCGACCCCGCTGGCCGTCGGCGTCGCCACCGAGCGCGCCGACGCCCTGCTGGAGCTGCTCGGGCTGGCCCCGCGCGCCGACCTCGACCCCCACCTGCTCTCGGGCGGCGAGCAGCGCCGCCTGGCGCTGGCCTCCGCGCTCGCGGCGGGCCCGGCCGTCCTGCTGGCCGACGAGCCGAGCGTGGGGCAGGACCGGGCGACGTGGGCGTGCGTGAGCGGTCTGCTGGCCGCGGCGGCGCGCGAGGGCGCCGCGGTGGGGGTCGCCACCCACGACCGGGCCCTCGTGGCCGCGTGCGCGGGCCGGCGCACGCACCTGGCCGGTGGGCGCGCCGCGCACCGCGACCCGGTGGGCGACCCGCCCGGCGACGTGCCCGCGCCCGCCCCCGCGGCGCGTGCCGGGGTGGTGTCGTGAGCGCCGCCGCACCGGCGGGGACCGTCCCGCCCACGGCCGCGCAGCTGCGCGCCGCCCGCCCCGGCCCGCCCGCGCGCCGCTGCGGGCCGCTGTCGCTGCTGGCGGTGTCGCTGCTGGCGGTGCCCGGCTCGCTGGCCGTGGACGACTGGCGGGTCGGGGCGCTCGCGCTGGCGGTGCAGCTGGCCTGCCTGCCGCTGGCGGCCGGGCGCTGGCGCGAGCTGTGGCCGCGGCTCGTGCCGGTGGCCGTGGCCGCGCTGAGCGTCGGCTGGTCCGCCTGGCTGCTCGGCGACGCCGAGGACCCGGTGGCCGCGGGCCTGGCCTCGGTGCTGCGCATCCTCGTCCTCGTCCTGCCCGGGGTGGTGCTGACCACCTGGCTGGACCCCAGCGAGGCCGGTGACCACCTCGCCCAGCGGCTGCGCTGGCCGGCCCGGGCGGTGGTGGCCTCCGTCGCCGCCCTCGGCCAGCTCACCGCGCTGCGCGACACCTGGGAGGAGGTGTCCCGGGCCCGCCGCGCCCGCGGCCTCGGGCCGGGCCGCGGTCCCGCGTCGGCGGTGCGGTGGGCGGCCTCGACGTCGTTCGGGCTGCTCGTGGACGCCGTGCGCCGGGCCGGGCGCACGTCGACCGCGATGGACGCCCGCGGGTTCGCCGGGGCGTCGCGGCGCACCTGGGCGCTGCCCGCCCCCTGGCGGCGGGCCGACACCGTGCTGCTGGTGGCCGGGACGGCCGTCGTCGCCGTCCCGGTCCTGCTGCGGGTCCTGACCCCGCTCTGAGGCCCGGCCCGCGGTCACCGCGGACCGGGGCGGTCAGCGCAGCAGGGCGGCCGCGGCGACGGGCGGGCCCGTCGCGGGCTCGGCGGCCACCACGACGACCTGCGAGCCGGCCGGCACGGGGGCGCTGACGCGGGTGCGGTCCCCGTCGGCCGGCTCCTCCTGCGCGGTGACGACGGCGCCGTCGACGAGGACGGTGACCGTCGAGGCCGCCGGGGCGAACGCCACCAGGCCGGCCGGGTCCTCCAGCTCGACGCCCACCGGCCACGCCGGCGGCAGCAGCACGGCACCCGCGCCGTCCCCGCCGTCCGCGGCCACGCCGTCCAGGACGAGCGGGAAGACGTCCTGCTCGGTCAGGCCCTCGCGCTCGACCTGCCCGCGCAGCAGCAGCACCCCGCGGTCCTCGCCCAGCGGGAACCAGGTGCGCTCGGCGTCGGCGAAGGCCGCCAGCCCCTCGGCGTAGGCGCTGGCCTGCTGCGCGAAGGCGTCCTCGCCGCCCCAGGCGGTGCGCGCCGGCTCGGCGAGCTCGGCCCAGGCCGCGGCGCTGTCCTGCGCGGCCAGCGCGTCGAGCAGGCGGGTGGCGGTCCCGTCGACGGGGGCGGGCAGAGCGGGGCCCGCGCCGGGCGGCGACGGGGTCGCCGGGCCGTCGGTGATCGCCGGCGGCGGGGCGGTCACGGTGGCCGGGTCGTCGCCGGCCCCGGCGTCGGTGCCGCACGCCGCGAGCGCCAGGGCGCCCAGCAGCGCGCCCGCGAGGACGCTCCCGCGCCGGGCCGTGGTGGGGGAGGGGCTGGTGGTCCGTCGCACACCCCTACGACGCCGCGCGGGCGCGGCGCGTTGCACCCGCCGGGTCACCGGCCGCTCACCGCCCGGGCAGGTCGTGGACGTCGGCGAGCATCCCGCCGGGCACGTGCCGGTCCGGGGCGGGGGAGTCCAGGACGACCAGCAGCTGCGGCCGCCCGCCGGGAGCGCGCGCCGGCACGAGGGCGATGCCCTCGGGGTGGTCCACGCCGTCGCCGTGCGGCAGCTCCAGCTCCACGGGCAGCTGGTCGGCGCGCACGACGTCGGCGGCGTCGGTGCGGGCGGCACCGGTCCAGCGGTGCACGCGCACGGGGCCGGACAGGCTCATCGACGGGCCGGCGAGCACGAGCAGGTCGTCGCCGTCGGGGCACAGGTCGCGGATCCCGAGGCCGCCGAGGTCCAGCAGGTGCAGCCGGTAGCGGGCGCTGCCGGTCTCCCCGTCGCTGAACTTCCCCAGCTCCAGCCGGTGCGGGTCCTCCGGGTGGGTGACCGGGCGGGTCTCGAGGAGCACCGCCCACCCGCGCAGCACCGGCCCGCGGAAGCCGAGGTAGAGCCGCAGCTCCCCGTCGGCGGTGAGGTGGACGGCGACGCCCTCCACGTCCACGCCGTTGTCCTTCGACGGGATCGCCGTGAACGGCGCGAGGAGGTCGTCGTCGGCCAGGAGCTCGGTCAGCGCGTCGTCGCCGGCGAGCACGGCCGACGTCAGGACCTCCCCGTCCCGGTGGACCTCGCGGGCGGGCAGGCCGGTCGCCGGGTCGACCGGCAGGCGGACGACGACGTAGCGGTTCTCCTCGCGGACCACGGTGCGCAGCCGCTTGCGCGCCTTGGCGTCGCGGTCGCGGTCGCGGATCCGCTTGCGCTTGAGGCTGTGCGAGCCGACCGCCCACAGGTGGTCGCCGGCCCGCGCCAGACCCTCCACGTCGGCCTCCTCGTCCGAGCCGGCCGGCAGGTCGACGAGGTCGCCGAGCGCGACGGTGACCTGCCGGTCGTAGCGGACGACGGCGCCGTCCTCCACGTGGGCGGTGAGCCGCTCGACGGTCGCCGTCTCGTCGCCGGCCACCCACAGGTGGTCGCCGTCGTGGCGCACGGCGGAGAGGTTGACGTGGGTGTCCCCGGCGCGGGACTCCTCGGTGAACAGCAGCGGCACCCGCCGCGCGGGTCGGGAGGTCACGACGGGTGAACGCCTGTGCTCGTCGCCGGTTCCCCACCCGCGCGGCGGCGGCCGGACGGGTGGTCCCGAGCCCGGGAACACGGGGAGCGGGCCGGTGGTTGAGCAGGGTGGGCTCAAGGTTGCTGGTGCCCGGCTTGACAGCTCGGCCGACGCCTGCAGACTTGAGCGGGAAGCACTCAACAGCTCGGCAACAGTTCAGGAGGGGCATCTCCCATGGCACGTGCGGTCGGCATCGACCTCGGTACCACCAACTCCGTGGTCGCGGTCCTGGAGGGCGGCGAGCCCACCGTCATCGCGAACGCCGAGGGCGGGCGGACGACCCCCTCGGTCGTCGCCTTCGCCAAGAACGGCGAGGTCCTGGTCGGCGAGATCGCCAAGCGCCAGGCCGTGACGAACGTCGAGCGGACCATCCGCTCCGTCAAGCGGCACGTCGGCACGGACTGGAACGTCGCGATCGACGACAAGAAGTACACCCCGCAGGAGATCAGCGCCCGCGTCCTGCAGAAGCTCAAGCGCGACGCGGAGAGCTACCTCGGCGAGGCCGTCACCGACGCCGTCATCACCGTCCCGGCGTACTTCTCCGACGCCCAGCGCCAGGCCACCAAGGAGGCCGGCGAGATCGCCGGCATGAACGTCCTGCGCATCATCAACGAGCCCACCGCGGCCGCGCTCGCCTACGGCCTGGACAAGGGCAAGGAGGACGAGCTCATCCTCGTCTTCGACCTCGGCGGCGGCACGTTCGACGTGTCCCTCCTGGAGGTCGGCAAGGACGAGGACGGCTTCTCCACCATCCAGGTGCGCGCCACCTCCGGCGACAACCACCTCGGCGGCGACGACTGGGACCAGCGCGTCGTGGACCACCTGCTGAAGAAGGTCCAGGGCAGCTACGGCATCGACCTGTCCAAGGACAAGATCGCCATGCAGCGCCTGCGCGAGTCCGCCGAGCAGGCCAAGAAGGAGCTGTCCAGCTCCACCAGCACCAACATCTCGCTGCAGTACCTGTCGATGACGGAGAACGGCCCCGTCCACCTGGACGAGCAGCTGACCCGCGCCCAGTTCGAGCAGATGACGCAGGACCTCATCGACCGGACCAAGGCGCCGTTCCACTCGGTCATCAAGGACGCCGACGTCAAGCTCTCCGACATCGACCACGTCGTGCTCGTCGGCGGTTCCACCCGCATGCCGGCCGTGACGAACGTCGTCAAGGAGCTGACCGGCGGCCGCGAGCCCAACAAGGGCGTGAACCCGGACGAGGTCGTCGCCGTCGGCGCCGCCCTGCAGGCCGGCGTCCTCAAGGGCGAGCGCAAGGACGTCCTGCTCATCGACGTCACCCCGCTGTCCCTGGGCATCGAGACCAAGGGCGGGATCATGACCAAGCTCATCGAGCGCAACACGGCGATCCCGACCAAGCGCTCGGAGGTGTTCACCACCGCCGACGACAACCAGCCGTCCGTGCTCATCCAGGTGTTCCAGGGCGAGCGCGAGCTGGCCCGCGACAACAAGCCGCTGGGCACGTTCGAGCTGACCGGCATCGCGCCCGCGCCGCGCGGCGTGCCGCAGGTCGAGGTCACCTTCGACATCGACGCCAACGGCATCGTCCACGTGTCCGCCAAGGACCGCGGCACCGGCAAGGAGCAGTCGATGACCATCTCCGGCGGCAGCGCGCTGTCGAAGGAGGACATCGAGCGGATGGTCAAGGACGCCGAGACCCACGCGAACGAGGACAAGCAGCGCCGCGAGGAGGCCGAGGCCCGCAACCAGGCCGAGAGCCTCGTCTACCAGACGGAGAAGTTCCTCGCCGACAACGCGGACAAGCTGCCCGCCGAGGGCCGCGAGGAGACCGAGAAGGCCGTCGCGGAGCTCAAGAGCGCCCTGAACGGCACCGACGCGGCCGAGATCAAGGCCAAGACGGAGGCCGTCGCGCAGGCCAGCCAGAAGCTCGGCTCGGCCATGTACGCGGCGCAGTCCGAGGGCGCGGCCGGCGCCGGTGCGACCGGTGACGCCGGTTCCACGACCGGTGGCCCGGACTTCTCCAAGCCCGCCGACGACGACGTCGTGGACGCCGAGGTCGTCGACGACGAGAAGGACAAGTGATGGCGGAGGAGCACGCCGAGCGCGCAGAGCGCACCGAGCCCACCGTCGTCCGCGACCGCCGCCGCATCGACCCCGAGACCGGGCAGGTGCGGCCCGAGCCCGACGCGCAGCCGGACCAGCCGGGGCAGGACGCCCCGGCCGGCCCGGACGCCGGGACCGCCGCCGGGACCTCTGCCGAGGCGCCCGCCGCGGCGGGCGGCTCGGCCGAGCTGGCCGAGGCGCAGGCGCTCGCGAGCGACCGGCTGGAGCAGCTGCAGCGGCTGAACGCCGAGTACGCGAACTACCGCAAGCGCGTGGACCGGGACCGCGACGTCGCCAAGGACGCGGCGGTGGCGAACCTGGCCGAAGCGCTGCTGCCGGTGCTGGACGACGTGCACCTGGCGCGTCAGCACGGCGACCTCACCGGCCCGTTCGCGGCCATCGCCGACAAGCTCGAGGCGACCCTCGGGCGCTTCGGCCTGGCCCGCTACGGGGAGAACGGCGAGCCGTTCGACCCGATGGTCCACGAGGCCCTGATGCACAGCCACTCCGACGAGTACGAGGTGGCCACGTGCGTGCAGGTGCTCCAGCCCGGTTACCGGATCGGCGAGAAGGTCCTGCGGCCGGCCCGCGTCGCGGTGGCCGACCCGCAGTGACCCGGAGCACCGTTCCGGCGAGGACGGGGGAGGAGGGTTCCGCGTGAGCATGCAGGAGTGGGCGGAGAAGGACTTCTACGCCGTGCTGGGCGTCTCCCACGACGCCGACGCCGCCGAGATCAAGAAGGCGTACCGCAAGAAGGCGCGGACCCTGCACCCCGACGCCAACCCCGGTGACGCCAGCGCCGAGCAGCGCTTCAAGGAGGTCGGGGAGGCCTACGCGGTCCTGTCCGACCCCGAGCAGCGCCGCCAGTACGACGGCATCCGCGCGATGGTCGGCGGTGGCGCGCGGTTCTCCTCGCCGGGGGCGGGCGGTCCGGGCGGTGCGGGTTTCGAGGACCTGCTCGGCGGGCTGTTCGGGCAGGCCGGCGCGGGGGCCCGCGGCCCCGGCGGCGTCCGGTTCGGCACGCCCGGCGCCGGCGGTCCGGCCGGCGGTGCGGGTTTCGAGGACCTGCTCGGCGGGCTGTTCGGGCAGGCCGGCGGCCCCGGTTTCGGCGGGCCGGGTTTCGGCGGGCCCACGACGGCGTCGCGCGGGCAGGACCTCGACGCCTCGGCGCGGGTGTCCTTCCGCGACGCCCTCACCGGGGCGACCGTGTCGCTGCGCGTGCCCGACCCGCGCGGCGGGCCGGCGCGCACCGTCAACGCGCGCCTGCCCCGCGGGGTCCGCGACGGGCAGAAGGTCCGCCTGCGCGGCAAGGGCCTGCCCGGGCCCGGCGGGACGCCCGCGGGCGACCTGCTGGTCACCGTGCACGTCGAGCCGCACCCGGTGTTCCGCCGGGACGGCGACGACCTGCGCATGACGCTGCCGGTCTCCTTCGACGAGGCCGTCCTCGGCGCGACCGTGGACGTGCCCACCCTCGACGGGGCCGGCGTGCGGGTGAAGGTCCCGGCGGGCACCCCGTCGGGCCGGTCGCTGCGCCTGAAGGGGCGCGGCGTGCAGGGCGCGCGCAGCGACGACCCGGCGGGCGACCTGCTGGTCACCGTGGAGGTCGTCGTCCCGCAGCGCGTGGACGGTGCCGTGCGCGAGGCCGTCGAGGCGTTCGCGAAGGCGACCGCGGGCGAGGACCCGCGCGCCGGGCTGGCCGAGCGGGCGCGCCGCTGAACCCCGGCCGCGGTCCCGCCGGGTGGACCCGGCGGGACCGCGGCGCAGCACGTGACGAGGTGGGAGGGGGAGTCCGGTGTACGACGACGACGCGGCGGTGTTCGTCATCTCGGTGGCCGCGGAGCTCGCGGGCATGCACCCGCAGACGCTGCGGCAGTACGACCGCCTGGGCCTTGTCTCGCCGCGCCGCGCACCCGGGCGGGGACGGCGCTACTCCGCGCGCGACATCGCCCAGCTGCGCGAGGTGCAGCGGCTGTCGCAGGAGGACGGCGTCAACCTCGCCGGCATCAAGCGCATCCTCGACCTGGAGAACCAGGTGACCGCCCTGGGCCGGCGCGTGGAGGAGCTGGAGGCCGAGATCGACCTCGTGCGCCAGCAGGCCCGCCGCATCTTCGCCGCCGGCATGGCCGGCGACATCGTCGCCACCCCCGTGGGCAAGCGGCCCCCCTCGCCGGCGCGCTCCACCGCCCTGGTGGTCTGGCGCCCCGACCGCCGCGCCTGACACCCCCTCAGGGCAGGACGAGCTCGCGCAGCGGGTCGCCGCCGTCGACGAGGACGCGAGCGCCCGGGGCCAGCACCGTGCGCAGGTTCGCCAGGACCCGGCGTCCGGCCTCGGGGTGGCGGCCGTCGAGGGCGCCGACGCGCACGGCGAGCACGAGGTCGAACGGCGGCTCGCCCGGCTCGAGGGCGAAGGTCTCCGCCTCGCCCAGCCGCACCGACAGACGTCCGGCGGCGATCTCCGCCGCCCCGCCCGCGCGGGCCAGCGCCACCGCGGCCGGCGAGCGGTCGAGCGCGACGACGTGCCCGCCCTCCAGCCGCCGGGCGATCTCCCGGGCCGCGGCGCCCGGGCCGCAGCCGATCTCCAGCACCCGGGCGCCCGGGGCGAGCGGCAGCGCGTCCACGACCGCGGCCAGCCGCGGCGACAGCCTCCCCGGCACCCTCCGACGCTAGCCCCGCACCCCTCCCCGCGGTACCCCCGCGCAGGATCGCCTCCGCTGGTCTCCTCTCCGCCGTGATCGAGGATGGGCGAGCACTCGCACATCCACGATCACCGTGATCGTGCTGGGAGTCCCCGCACGATCACGGGGAAGGGGGAGAGGTGACGCGGACGTGACGCGGCGGGGTGGGGTTCAGGAGGGCGCGCGGGGTGTCGATGAGGAGGGGCGACCGGGTGGGCCGGTCGGGTGACGGCACCGGAGGAGGGCGCGTGGAGGGCATCAGCAGCGTGACGTCGCGCATCGCGGACATCCAGGCGCGCATCGCCTCGCTCAGCCCGGCACCGGTCGTCCGGGTCGCCGTCCCGACCACCGCGTCCTCCACGTCGGCGACCGCGGGCCTCACCGGCGCGAACGGGGTCACGGGCGGGACCTTCGCCGCCACCCTGGCCGGTGCCGTCGCCACCGGCGCGACCACCGGCGCGACGACCGGCACCCCCAGCACCACCCACCTGCGCCGCGCCGACGGCGTCCCCCTGGAGCTGGCCGCGCACGGCAACGGCAGGGTCCCGGCGAGCGCCCTGCAGACCATCGGCCGCGGCAAGCACGCGATGTGGTCGCCCGCCGCGCAGGCCTTCGGCCGCCTGGAGGCGGCCGCCGCCCGCGACGGCGTGACGTTCGGCGTCACCGACTCCTACCGCTCCTACGACCAGCAGGTCGACCTCGCCCGCCGCAAGGGCCTGTACTCCCAGGGCGGCCTGGCCGCCCGGCCGGGCACCAGCGAGCACGGCTGGGGCCTGAGCCTGGACCTCGACCTGGACGGGCGCGCCCTGACGTGGATGCGCGCCAACGCCGCGCGCTTCGGGTTCACCGAGAACGTGCCCCGCGAGTCCTGGCACTGGACGTTCACCTCCTGATCGAGTCGTGTCCTGACATCGGCACGTCCTCACCTGCTGACAGCCCGGTAGAAGGCGTGTCCGGTGCGTGGAGGTGCTGCGCCGACGAGGTCGACCCGGGCGAACACCCCCCGCGGAGGGCCGCGCGGTGCTCCACTGGTCCTGCGAGCGGTTCCCCCGGCGCCTGGAGCACCAGGGCGACGGGGACCCGGCCGCAGGTCGCGGCGGTTGAACGACACAGCCGCCGCGACCGCCACACGAGGGCCCCGGACGGCCCCGCGACGGGTCGCCGGGCCGTCGGCCCGCCCCTACGATCACCGGCATGGACCCCTCAAGTAGCGGGCGGCCCGCGTGACGACCGAGTGGCTGCTCCTCGGGTGCGTGGTGCTCCTCATCGCCGCCAACGCCCTGTTCGTCGCCGCCGAGTTCGCCCTCGTCACCGTGGACCGGCCCACCGTCGAGAAGGCGGCCGGGGACGGGGACCGGCGGGCGCGGGGCGTGCAGAGCGCGCTGCGGACCCTGTCCACCCAGCTGTCCGGCGCGCAGCTCGGCATCACCGTGACCTCGCTCGTCGTCGGCTTCATCGCCGAGCCGTCGATCGCCGCGCTGCTGCGCGGGCCGGTCGAGGCCACCGGCCTGCCGGAGGGCACGAGCACCGCCGTCTCGTTCGGCCTCGCCTTCGCGATCGCCACCGGCACCCAGATGGTCTTCGGCGAGCTGGTCCCCAAGAACTGGGCCATCGCCGAGCCGCTGCGGGTGGGCCGCGCCGTCCAGGGCGCCCAGCGCGGCTTCACCCTCGTGGCCGGGCCGCTGATCCGCCTGCTCAACGGCATGGCCAACCGGGTCCTGCGCGCGCTGGGGATCGAGCCGTCGGAGGAGCTGGCCAGCGCCCGCGGGCCGGCGGAGCTGGCCTCGGCCGCGGCACGCTCCGCGCAGCGCGGCACCCTGGAGCAGACGGTGGCGGACCTGCTGACCCGCTCCATCGAGTTCGGCGACCGCCGGGCGGCCGACGCCATGACCCCCCGCCCGCGGGTGCGGTTCGTCGACGCCGAGCAGAGCGTCGCGGAGGTCCTGGCGCTGGCCGCGCGCACCGGGCACTCCCGCTACCCCGTGCTGGGGGAGAGCGTGGACGACGTGGTCGGCGTCGTCCACTTCAAGGACGCAATCGCCGTGCCGCGCGCGCGGCGGGCCACCACGGCGGTCCGCGACGTCGTGCAGGAGCTGCCCGCCGTGCCGGCCACCATGGAGCTGGACCCGCTGCTCGGGGTGCTGCGCGGCACCGGGCTGCAGATGGCCGTCGTCGTCGACGAGTACGGCGGCACCGACGGGGTCATCACGCTGGAGGACCTCGTCGAGGAGATCGTCGGCGAGATCGACGACGAGCAGGACCGGCCGCTGGGCCGCGTCCGCGAGCTGCCCGGCGGCGGGTGGTCCCTGTCGGGCCTGCTGCGCCCCGACGAGGTCGAGGACGTCACCGGGCTGCAGCTGCCGGAGTCCGAGGAGACCGACACCCTCGGCGGCCTGCTCACCGAGCGCCTGGGGCGCCTGCCGGAGGTGGCCGACGAGGTGGTGCTCGAGGCGCGCGACGTGCGCGAGACGGACGAGGACGGGGTGCCCGCCACCGTGACCGCCAACCTGCGCGTGACGCGGCTGGACGGCCACCGCGCCGACCGGCTGCTGCTGACCCGTCTCACCGACCGAGAGCCGGGGGAGGGGGCGTGAGCGACGCCGCGGCCGTCGGGGTCGCCGTCCTGCTGCTGATCGGCAACGCCTTCTTCGTCGGTGCCGAGTTCGCGCTCATCTCCGCCCGGCGCACCCAGATCGAGCCGCGCGCGGCCGAGGGCTCGCGCGCGGCGCGCTGGACGCTGCGCGGCATGGAGCGGGTGTCGCTGATGATGGCCGGCGCCCAGCTGGGCATCACGATGTGCTCGCTGGGCCTGGGCGCCGTGGGCGAGCCGGCCGTCGCGCACCTGCTGGAGCCCGTGTTCGCGGCACTCGGGGTGCCCGAGGGGCTCGTCCACCCGATCTCCTTCGCCATCGCGCTGGCCGTCGTGGTGACGCTGCACATGGTCCTGGGCGAGATGGTCCCCAAGAACATCGCCATCGCCGGGCCGGAGCGCTCGGCGCTCGTCCTCGGCCCGGTGCTGTACGGGGTGGTGACGGTCCTCAAGCCGCTCATCTGGTTCCTCAACCTGGTCGCCAACGCCGTGCTGAAGCTGCTGCGGGTCGAACCGCAGGAGGAGGTGTCCTCCACCTTCACCGCCGAGGAGGTCGAGGGCTTCCTGGCCGAGTCGCGGCGCGAGGGGCTGCTGGACGAGCAGGAGCACCAGCTGCTGACCCGCTCGCTGCGCTTCGGCGACGCCGACGCGGGCCGGGTGCTGCTGCCGCGCGACACCCTCGTCACGGTGTCCCCGGACGTCACGGTCGCGCAGCTGGAGGACCTGTGCGCGCGCACGGGCTACTCGCGCTTCCCCGTGGCCGACGCCTCCGGCGACCTCGTCGGCTACGTGCACCTGAAGGACCTGCTCGACGTCCCCGACGACCGCGTCGGCGAGCCGGTGCCCGCGCGCCGGGTGCGGCCCCTGGCGACCGTCGCGGCGGACCAGGACCTGCAGGGGGTGCTCACCGCGATGCAGCGCCGCGGGGCGCACATGACCCGCGTGGTGGACACGGCGACCGACGAGGTCGTGGGTGTGGCCGTGCTGGAGGACGTCCTGGAGGAGCTGGTCGGCGAGGTCGTCGGCGCCGCCTCCGCGGGCGCCTCCCCGGCGGGCCGCGGTCCCGGCCGGCCGGGGCGCGGAACAGCCTGAGACCCGCACCGGTTGCCGCACGGCGTGAAGAGCGTCGTGTACCGCGAGACGGGTGGCCCCGAGGTCCTGCAGGTCGTCGACCGGGAGGTGCCGGACCCCGGGCCGGCGGAGGTGCGGGTGCGCCTGGCCGTGGCCGGCGTCAACCCGACGGACTGGAAGTCGCGCCGAGGGGGCGGCCTGTCGGCCGTGGACGGGGACGTCGTGCCCGGCCAGGACGGCGCGGGCACCGTGGACGCCCTCGGCCCCGGGGTCGAGGGCCTCGCGGTCGGCGACCGGGTGTGGGTGCACCTGGCCCAGCACCAGCGGCCCACCGGCACCGCCCAGCAGGTCACCGTCCTGCCGGCCGAGCGGGTCGTGCCGCTGCCGGAGGGCGTGAGCTTCGACGTCGGCGCCAGCCTGGGGGTGCCGGCGATCACCGCGCACCGCGCGCTCACCGTCGCCGAGGACCTGCCCGCCCGGCTCGCGCCGGGGTCGCTGGCCGGGCGCACCGTCCTCGTGGCCGGCGGGGCGGGCGCCGTCGGGCACGCCGCCGTGCAGCTGGCCCGCTGGGCCGGCGCGACCGTCGTCACCACCGTCAGCTCCGACGCGAAGGCGGCGCTGGCGCGCGCGGCCGGCGCCCACCACGTCGTGGACTACCGCGAGCAGGACGTGCCGGCGGCCGTGCGCGAGGTCGCCCCCGACGGCGTCGACCTCGTCGTGGAGGTGGCGCCCGCGGCGAACCTCGAGCACGACCTGGCGGTGCTGCGCCCCCGCGGCACCGTCGCCGTCTACGCCAACGACGGCGGCCACGTCGTCAGCCTCGACGTGCGCGCCGGGATGGTCACCAACCTGCGGCTGCAGTTCGTGCTGCTCTACACCGTCGGGCAGGACGCGCTGGACGCCGCCGTGCAGGACGTGACCGCGGCGCTGCGCGACGGTGCGCTGCCGGTGGGCGAGGAGCACGGCCTGCCGCTGCACCGCTTCCCGCTGGAGCGCACCGCCGACGCGCACGCGGCCGTGGAGGCCGGCGCCGTCGGCAAGGTGCTGGTGGACGTCGGCTGAGCCTCGGGGAGCGCCCGCGGGGGCTGTCGGCGGGGGCCGGGCGGGAGTACCGTCCGGCCACCGTCGACAGGGGGGCACCCGTGAGCACCGCACCGCTGCACGGCCACCTGCTCGTCGAGGCGGTCGCCGCCAAGGACCACGAGCGCCTGCGCGCCCTGCTGGACCCCGCGGTGGACTTCCGCGCCATGACCCCTCGCCGGTTCTGGGAGGGCACCGGCCCCGACGACGTCGTCGCGGCGCTGGCGCAGTGGTTCGACGACGGGGACGTCGTCACCAGCGTGGAGGAGGTCCAGACCGCCGCCCTGCCGGGGGCCGAGCGCGTCGGCTACCGCCTGCGCGTCACCTCCGGTGGGCGCCCGCACCTGGTGGACCAGCAGGCGTACCTGACGGTCACCGGCGGCCGGATCACCTGGTTGCGGGTGATGTGCGCCGGCTTCCGCCCGCTCGACGGCACGTGACGGGCGCACCGGCTCGCCCGGCGGGGTTCAGGCGGGCGGTTCCCGCGTGGTCCGCCAGCCGGCCAGCCGGCCCCCGCGGCTGACCGCCTGCAGCCGGCGCGTCACCGCGTCCCGATCCGCCTCGCGGACCACCAGCAGCAGCTCGTCCGCCGTCCGCAGCGGCGTCGACGGGCCCGGGACGACGCTGCGGCCCTCGCGCACCACGAGCGAGACGACGGTGTCGCCGGGCAGGCGCAGCTCCTGCACGGTCACCCCGTTCAGCCGCGAGCCGCGCGGCACCCGGAACTGCACCAGGTCCGCGCCCAGCCCCTCCAGCGGCGCCGAGTCGACGTCCACGTCGCTGGGCGCCGCGTCCTCCACGACCCCGAGCCGGCGCGCCAGCCACGGCAGCGTCGGCGCCTGCAGCAGCGTGAACACCACGACCAGCAGGAACACGACGTCGAACACCTGCGTGGCAGCCTCCAGGCCGACGCTCAGCGGGATCGTCGTCAGCACGATCGGCACCGCCCCCCGCAGGCCCGCCCACGAGACGAACACCTGCTCGCGCCACGGCACCCGGAACGGCGTCGCCGACACCAGCACCGACAGCGGCCGCGCCACCAGCAGCAGCCCGCCGCCCACGACCAGGGCCGGCACGAGGGCCTCCGGCAGCCGCGACGGGCTGGCCAGCAGCCCCAGGAGCACGAACAGGGAGATCTGCGCCAGCCAGGCCAGCGCCTCGGTGAAGCCGATCGTCGCCGTCCGGTGCGGCAGCTCCGCGTTGCCCAGCCACAGCCCGGCCACGTAGACGGCCAGGAACGAGGACGCCCCGGCGACCCCGGCCACCGCGAACGCCAGCAGCGCGATCGCCAGCGTCGCGATCGGGTACAGGCCCGCCGAGGGCAGGGCGCTGCGGCGCAGCACCCACCCGCCGACGCGCGCCACCAGCAGCCCCAGCGCCGCCCCGGCCGCGAGCTGGTACAGCACCTGCCCGGCCAGCAGCAGCGGGTCGGCCTCCTCCCAGCTGGGGGAGACGACGACCGTGACGAGGATGACGACCAGCGGGTCGTTGAGCCCGGACTCGGCCTCCAGCGCCGCGCGGGTGCGCGCGCGCACCGGCAGCCGCCGCAGCACGGAGAACACCGCCGCGGCGTCCGTGGAGGAGACCACCGCCCCCAGCAGCACGGCCGTGCGCAGGTCCACGCCCAGCGCGAAGTGCGCGACGGCGGCCGTCACCGCGACGCTGACCACGACCCCGCCCGTGGCCAGGACCGTCGCCAGCCCCAGCACGGGCCGCACCGTCTCCCACCGGGTCGTCAGACCGCCCTCGGCGAGGATCACCGCCAGGAGGAACAGCCCCGCGGCCTGGGTGACGGCCGCGTCGTCGAAGTCCAGGCCCAGCCCGGCCTCGCCGATGAGCAGGCCCAGGCCCAGGTACAGCAGCAGCGTCGGCAGGCCCGCGCGGGTGGACAGGCGGACCGCGGCGACGGCCACGAGCACGAGCGCCGCGGTGGCCAGCACCGTCCAGTTCAGCTCGCCGATGGTCACGACCGCACCCCCGCCGCCGCGTCCGGTCCCGTCCGCAGCACGCTGGTCAGCCGTCCCACCCCTCTCCGCCCGAGGGGCCAGCATCCCAGGCGCGCACCCGCCGCGCCCCACCCGCCCGCCGCCGCGCCCACCCCGCCGGGTCGCGGGCCGGCGGGGCGCCGGTGACGCTGGGGCGGTGACGTCCGCGACCCCCGCCGCCGCGCCACGGGGAGCGGGTCTGCCCGCGCGCGTGCGCGCCACCTTCCGCAGCCGCGTCTCCGGCGACCCCAGCGGCGCGCCGGCCTGGGTCCGCGACATCGCGCTCGTCGGCACCGGCGAGGGGTGGTTCGAGCCCGGCGGCGTGGTGTGGCGCGTGCACGGCGACCTGGCGACCCTCGTCGGCGGGGTCGCCGCCCTGATCGGGCAGGGCGCGCACCCGCTGGCCCTGGCGGGGGTGCAGGCCCACTCCGCCTACCAGCGCGACCCCTGGGCGCGGCTGGCCGGCACGGCGCGCTGGCTGGTCGTCAGCACCTTCGGCTCCGCCGAGCTGGCCGAGCGGGAGGCCGCGCGGGTGCGGGGCGTGCACCGGCGGGTGCGCGGCACCGCCCCCGGCGGGCAGCCGTACTCCGCCTCCGACCCCGACCTGCTGCGCTGGGTGCACCTGGCCTTCACCGACGCCTTCCTCGCCGCCCAGCTGGCCGTCGGCCGCGACCTGACCCGCCGCCACGGCCGCGGCTGGCCCGACCGCTACGTCGCCGACTGGGCCCGCAGCGCCCACGCCCTCGGGGCCCGTGACCTGCCGGACTCGCGCGCCGGGCTCGCCGAGGCGCTGGCCGCCCACCGCGACCGGCTCGCCCCCGTGCCGCAGGACCTGCGCGCCTTCCTGGGCGCCCCGCCCGGCCTCGGGCGCGCCGAGGCGGTCTTCTACACCGGCCTGGCGGGCGCCGCCGCGCACCTGGTCTCCCCGGTCGTGGCGCCGTGGGCGCGGGTGCCCGGGCGCGCGTCCTCGCCGCGGGCCCGCGCCCGGCTGGCCGCCACCCGCGCCCAGCTGCTCGCCACCCGCGCCGTCCTCGGCCCGCGCAGCCCCTCGGAGGAGGCCGCCCGCCACCGCCTCGGGCTGGGCCCGCGCCCCGACTGGCTCGACGCGCCGGCGTGAGCCGCGGCGGCCGTGGCCGTCGTCACAGCCGCGCCCGGCGGTCCGGCACGTAGCGTGGAGGCACCATGCGCACGCCCCGCCCGCCCCGCCCGGCCGTCCCGCTCGCGGCGGGGCTCGCCGCGGCCCTGCTGCTCACCGGCTGCTCCGCCTTCGACGACGGCCCCGACCCCGTGCCCGTCGCGACGGCCACCGCCGTGGCCGGCGAGGCCGCCGACGACCCCGCGCTGGCCCCCTTCTACGAGCAGCGGCTGACGTGGACCGACTGCCAGGGCGGCTTCGAGTGCTCGCGCCTGACGGTCCCCCTCGACCACGACGACCCCGCCGCCGGCACCACCAGCCTGGCGCTGGTCCGCCTGCCCACGGGCGCCACGGGCGAGGACCGCCTCGGCTCCCTCGTCCTGAACCCCGGCGGGCCCGGCGCCTCCGGCGTCGAGTACGCCCGCGCCGCGCAGAGCGTCGTCAGCGACGCCGTGCGCGCCCACTTCGACGTCGTCGGGTTCGACCCGCGCGGGGTCGGGCAGTCCGAGCCGGTGCGGTGCCTGGAGCCGGACCAGCTCGACGAGTTCCTGTCCGCCGACGCCACCCCCGACGGCCCGGCCGAGGTCGAGCGCTGGGAGGAGCTGTCGCGGGGCTTCGGCGAGGCGTGCGCGGACGACCGGATGGCCCCCCACGTCGACACCGGCAGCGTCGCCCGCGACCTGGACGTCCTGCGCGCCGCCCTCGGCGACGACAAGCTCAGCTACCTCGGCAAGTCGTACGGCACGTCCATCGGCGCCGCCTACGCCGACCGGTTCCCCGAGCGGGTCGGCCGCTTCGTGCTCGACGGCGCCCTCGACCCCTCCCTGTCCGGCGAGGACGTCGACCTCGGGCAGGCGCAGGGCTTCGAGACGGCGCTGCGCGCCTACGTCGAGGACTGCCTGTCCGCCTCCGGCTGCCCGCTGCGCGGCAGCGTCGACGACGGCGTCGCGCAGGTGCGCGCGCTGCTGGACTCCCTGGACGCCGCACCGCTGGGCACCGGCACCGACCGGGAGCTGACGCAGGGCCTGGGCGTGTACGGGATCGCGCAGCCGCTGTACTCGCAGGCGCTGTGGCCGGACCTGTCCGACGCCCTGGCGGCGGCCTTCCGCGGCGACGGCGCCCCGCTGCTGGCCTTCGCGGACCAGTACGCCCGCCGCGGTGAGGACGGCGAGTACGCCGACAACCTCATGACGGCGATCTACGCGGTCAACTGCCTGGACCGCGGCGACGTGGAGGGCGTGGTGGACGTGGCCGCCGCCGCGGACGACATCGCCGACCGGGCGCCGACGTTCGGGCCCTTCCTGGCGTGGAGCTCCCTGCCGTGCGCGACGTGGCCGTTCCCGGCGGTCTCCACGCCCGCGCCGGTGACCGCGGAGGGTGCGGACCCGATCGTCGTCGTGGGCACCACGCGCGACCCCGCCACCCCGTACGTCTGGGCGGAGGGCCTGGCGGAGCAGCTGTCCAGCGGCGTCCTGCTCACCTTCGACGGAGACGGGCACACGGCCTACCGGATGGGCGTCTCCGCCTGCGTGGACGAGGCCGTGGACGCCTACCTCGTGGGCGGGCAGGTGCCCGAGGACGGCACGCGCTGCTGAGGCGGGGCCGGGGCTGACAGCCAGCCTGCACGGGGTCGGGGACACGCCGTCCCGGAGACCGTCCGACGCGGCGTGCCGCCCCGGTCGTGCAGGCTCGCTGTCAGCGCCGCCCGCGCCGGGCCGCCGTGCGCGGGGTGAGGGTCACCCCGGGTGTCCTGTAGAGTCGTCCGCGTGCTCGCGAGGGCACGTGCCGCCTTAGCTCAGTCGGCCAGAGCGACGCACTCGTAATGCGTAGGTCCGGGGTTCGATTCCCCGAGGCGGCTCACCTCGACCGCGGGGGGCGTCCACCAGGACGCCCCCCGCGGTCGTCCCCGGCCTCAGCCGGTCGTGGCTCCCCGCGCCCGGCTCAGGGCCTCCCGGACCCGCTCGCGGTCGCCGTCGGTCCAGTCCTCGCACCGCTCCGCGGCCCCGGCCGCGTCCGCCACCTGCTGCGCCAGGGCCGCCCGCCGCCCCGGCTCGCCGGTCGCGCCGGCCAGCCGCGCCAGGACCTCCAGCAGGCGGACGGTGACCCGCACGTCGCCCTCGGCGGCCCGCCGCAGCTGGCTGAAGGCCACGTCGACCAGGTCGTCCCAGTCCGCCCGCTCCAGCAGCGCCCGCGAGCCGCCGGGCAGCTGCCGCAGCGGGTCCGGCAGGTCCCGGCCGGCGACCGCCGTGAGCGCGTCACCGAGGTGCAGCAGCACGTGCTCGGCGGTCGTGGGGTCGTTGACGCCCGGGGACATCGCCCGCAGCCCGACGTCCACGAGCTGCTGGACGACGAAGGCGGGGTCGCGGTGGTCGGTGCGCTCGTCGGCCAGGACGACGGCCGCGCGGACCGCGTCGAGGGCGTCGTCGTCCAGCGGTGGGGCGGCGATCGCCACCAGCCCCCCGCGGGGGACGAACTCGCCGATGCCGACCACCACGTGCACCGAGCGCGGGGCGCCGGAGCCCAGGGCCTCGTCGAGCGCGTCCTCGTCGACGTCGCGCACGAAGCCGCCGGTGGTGGCCGTCACGCGGCTGTGGGCGCCGGCGGCCAGCCGCGCCGCCCACGCCGCGGCGCCGGAGCCCCCGGTGGTGTCGGCGGGCTCCGCCACGCGGTCGGGGTACACGCCGTCCAGCTCGCGCAGCAGGGTGTCGCGCAGCCTCGTGATCACCACGGAGACCTGCAGCGACTGCGAGACGTGGTGGATGAAGTAGACGAGCAGCGCGATGCACACCAGCGACATCGCCACGGCCACCGTCACCGACAGGGCGGGGACGAACTCGGGTCCGGTGTCGTCGCTGCGCACGGTGCGCAGCACGAGCAGGGCGTAGACGAAGGTCCCCGCGAACGCGCCCACCACCGTCTGGTTCACCGCGCTGGCGGTGATCGAGCGCAGGATGCGCGGGGAGAACTGCGAGGACGCCTGCTGCAGGGCGATCATCGTCAGCGAGAACGAGATGGACAGGACCGTCAGCAGCGACCCGGCGATCGCGGACAGCAGGGTGCGGGCGGCGTCGGCCGACCCGCTGAACAGCACCGTGCTGACGGGGTGGCGGGCGCTGCCCAGGCCGTCGAGCGCGGCGTCGACGCGCAGCAGCCCCAGCGCCAGGGCGACGGCCGCGGCCACGAGGACCGAGGGCAGGAACCACAGGCGCGCGCGGGCGTCCTCCCACCGCGTGCTCAGCCACCCGCCCACGTCCGTCCCCCTCCGCCGGTGCCGTGGGCCAGCTTCCGGGGGCGGCACCCCGGGCGCACGCGGACGCCGGAACAGGTTGCTCCGACGCACCGTTCTGCGGGGTGGTGGCCGGCCGCCCACCGCCCTCGAGAACCCCGGGGAGCCGTCGTGAGCACCACCTCCCGCACCGCGCGCGCCGCCGCGCCCGTCCTCCTCGCCGCCCTGGCGCTCGGCGCCTGCAGCGGCGGGGGCGGCCAGGACGCCGCCGCCACCGCGCCCACCACCCCCGCGACCTCGTCGTCGGCGACCGCGCCGGTCCCCGCCACGAGCACCGCCACGAGCCCCACCACCGCGAGCGCCCCGCCCGTGGACGCCGTCCCCGCCGGCGCGGGCACCGCCCCGACCGTCGACCTCGACGGCGACGGGGTCCCGGACACGCTGTGGCTGGCCGACGTGGACGGCGAGCGCCGCCTCGGCGTCGACGCCAGCGCGGACGGGGTGTCGTCGGTCGCCTCCACCTCCGCCGCCCCGCAGCGGGCCAGCGCGTCCGCGGCCGTCCTGGCGTCCGGGGCGCCGGTCGTCCTGCTGGACACGGGCCGCTCCGTGGCGCTGTACGTCTACCGCCAGGAGGACGCCGGCCTGGTCCCCGTGCCCGACGCGACGGGCGGGCAGTACACGTTCAGCCTCGGCTTCACCCCGTACGGCACCGGCCTCGCCTGCGAGGCGCGCGCCGACGGCCTGCACCTGTACGGCGAGGACGCCACCAGCGACGACGGGACGACGTGGACGGTCACCCGCACGGAGGTCGTCGTCGACGCCGACCGCGTCCACGCCCGGAACGGGGACGCGGAGACGGTCGCGGCCGGGGTGCCGGCGGACGACCCGCGGGTCGCCGCCGCGCACGGCACGACGTGCGGGGACGCGACCGCCGTGGCCGTCGAGCCCGCCTGATCAGCCGACCGGGTCGCCCGCGCGCGGGACGGCGCCGGCCGCGGTCACGTCCACCACGTGCGGGGCGCGCCGGCGGGCCAGCGCCGCGGGCACCCGGTCGGTCAGGGCCGCCACCAGCGGCCGCTCGACGAACCGGTGCACGAGCCGCGCCAGCCCCAGGCAGGCCAGCAGCACGAGCAGGACGACCCCCACCCGCACCGGGGTCGCCGTCGGCAGCGGCAGCCGCCCCGCGAGCACCGCCAGCGCGCCCACCAGCGGCACGTGCACCAGGTACAGCGAGTAGGAGGAGGCGGCCACGGTCGCCAGCGGGCGGGGGGTGCGGCGGCGGTGCGACTGCTCCAGCGCGACGAGCCCGTACAGCAGGAGCAGCACGGCGGTGGTGACGCCGAGCAGGCGGTACGCGCCGCTCGTCGTGCCGGGCACCGGCAGCAGCCGGGCCCCGGTCAGGGCCAGCAGCAGGACCGCCCCCGCGCCCAGCGCGAGACCGCCGCGGCGGCGCCACCCGGCCAGCAGCGCCTGGGCCAGCGCCGCGCCCAGCAGCGGCTGGAGGTTGTGCGGGCTGCCCAGCGCCACCAGCCACGGCCCGGCCGCGCCCGGCGGGGTGAGGAGCGCCGCGAGCGCGGCGGCGGTCACGACGGCGGCCCACGCGCCCAGCACCGTCCACAGCCCCCGCGCGCTGCCGGTGAGCAGGCCGGCGTGGAAGACGAGGTAGAAGGCGACGACGTGGGTCAGCGTCCAGCCCACCAGCAGCAGCGGCAGGCCCGGCTGCGGCAGCAGCAGGTAGGAGGCCAGGACGTCCGGCGGGTGCTCCTGGCTGCTGTTGACCGCGCCGGGCAGCAGCAGGTGGACCGCCAGGACCCCCGTGGTGGCCAGCCAGTACAGGGGCAGGACGCGCACGAGGCGCCGCCACAGGGACGCCCCGGCGGACCGCTCGCCCAGGCGCGGCCCGGCCGCGGTGAGGACGAGCAGGAAGCCGCTGAGGGTGAGGAAGACGTCCACGCCCACCCCGACCGTCGCGTCGTGCAGGGCGTCGAAGGCGCCCGGCCCGCCGAACACCTTGCCCTCGAAGCCGTGGGGGCCCGTCAGGTGCGCCAGGACCACGAGGAGGGCGCCGACGGCCCGCACCCCGTGCAGGCCGTGGGTGGACAGCCGGGTCCCCGTGGACCGGGACGGCTGGGGCTCGTGGGGCGCCTGTGACACCTGGGGCGGCGTCGGCGGGCTCTCCGGAGTGGGCACGGGTGAGCACTCAACCACGTGCGAGGCCCGTCGAGGCAGGTGCGCGGGGCCACCACCTCGCTGCGCGACGACCGTGCGACGCAGCGTCAGTGTCCCGGTCGGGCGGGGGGGCGGGTGCCGGTCGTGCTCGCGGCCGCGTCCTCCGGCTGCCCCGTGCGCCGCTCCGCCGTCGCCGAGCGGTTCGGCGCCCTGCGCGCCGCGGACCCGCCGCTCCTGCCCGCTTCCACTCCCGCCGTGATCCCGCACGGAGTCACACGTGACCCGCTGGTCCGAGAGGCCCAGCGGTCGGCGTGCGACTCCGCGCGGGACCACGGCGGGGGAGCCGGGGTCAGGGCTTGAGGAGGACCTTCAGGGCGCCGGAGCGGCGGCCCAGCAGGTCCAGCGCCTCCGCGGCGTCGGCGAGGTCGAACTCGTGCGTGACGATCACCGACGGGTCGAGGATCCCCATCGAGAAGGCGCGCACGGCGTACGCCCACGCGCGGGTGGGGGCGCCGAACACCGTCATGACGTGCACCTGCCGGGACACCAGCTCCAGCGAGGACAGGTCGTCGGCGTCCTCTCCGGGGATGCCGGTGAGGACGACGCGGGCGCCGGGGCGGCCCAGGCGGGTCGCCAGCCGGGCGATGCCGGGCACGCCGACCGCCTCGACGACCGCGTCGAAGGTGCCGAACAGCGGCTCGGCCTCGTCGGAGACGGCGTAGTGCTGCGCGCCGCACGTGCGGGCCAGCTCCTCGCGCTCGCGGGTGCGGTGCACGACGGTGACCTCGCAGCCGGCGCCGCGCAGCAGCTGGGTGGCGAGCAGGCCGAGGGCGCCCGCGCCGATGACGGCGACCTTCGAGCCGACGGTGACGTCGGCGAGCAGGACGGCCTCGGCCACGCACGCGGCCGGCTCGATGCCGGCCGCGGAGCGCAGGTCGGCGCCCTCGGGCAGCAGGTGCAGGTAGCGGGCGGGCAGGACGAGGTGGTCGGCCCAGCCGCCGGGCAGCGTGAACCCGGTCTCCTCGTACTCCTGCGGCCAGGCGGCGGTGTCCCCGGCGACGGAGGCGGGGGCGTGGTCGGCGGTGCGGATGCCCTGGCCGACGCAGCCGCGGCCCACGAGCTCGGCGGGCACGCCCTCGCCGACGGCCTCGACGGTGCCGGACCACTCGTGCCCGGGCACGACGGGGTAGCGGACGAACTCGGCGGGGCGGGTACCGGCGAAGACCTCGCGGTCGGAGCCGCAGATGCCGCACCAGGCGACGCGGACGAGGACCTCGCCCGGCCCCGGCGGGGCGACCTCCACCTCGACGAGCTCCAGCTGACCCGGCGCGTCGACGCGCACCGCCCGTCCCGTGCTGCCGGCAGCCATGCGCAGCGCCCTCCCGTCCGTGGCGTCCCGGCGACGCCGCTGGGCGGATCCTCGCAGAGCGCTCAGCGCTCGGCGGTCGCCGCCCGCTCGATGACCTCGGTGAGCGCGGCGACGAGGCGCTGGGCCTCGGGCAGCGACAGCTGGGCGATGTCGCCGACGTAGACGCGGGGGCCGAAGCGGCGCAGGACGGTCTGCCCGGCCTCGGCGTAGGCGAGGTCGGCGCTCTCCAGCCGGACGGGGCACGGGCGCTCGGCGCCCTCGTCGCCCTCCAGGGGCACGACGCGCGCCTCGAAGGTGTGCAGCCAGCCGCCCTCGACCTCCAGGCCGCGCGAGGCCCAGGCCGGCGCGTCCCAGCGCAGGACCTCCAGGTCGCCGGGGCCGGCGTCGCCGTGGGCGGCGTCGTCGGCGAGCGACAGGCCGTCGGCGTCGACGGTGGTGGTGCCGCGGGCGGGGAGCCCGCCGGGGGCGCGCTGCTCGTCCATGGGGACTCCTGGGGTCGTGATCGGGTGTTCAGCTCAGCGTGATCGTCTGAGCGCTGAGCGTGGCCGCGGTCAGCCTGCCAGACGACGACCGGTTCCGCCTCGTGATCGCTCAACCACGTCCAGTGATCTCGCCGCTCCGGCCGGACCGCACCGGAGTTGCCCGCCCACCGTCCCCGGCGGCACGATCGACCCGTGATGCCCGCGGCGCGCCCCACCGGCCGGACCCCCGGTCGCGCGCGCCCCGCGCTGGTGGTGCTCGACCCCTTCTGGCCCGGGCGGCGCCCCTACCTCTTCGACGGCTGGTGTCGACGCCGCTGACGTCCCCGCACGTCCGGCCCGCACGTCCCCCGCGCACCCGCGCGCCCCGCGCCACCCCGCGCGGCGCGACCGGGACGCACCCCCGCACGCCACCGAGAGGAACCCCCGTGAGCGACCAGCACCACGACGCGTCCGCCACCCCCGCCGGCGCCCCCGGCACCCCCGACGTCGACCCCGCCGCCTGGAGCTTCGAGACCAAGCAGGTCCACGCCGGCCAGGCCCCCGACCCGGCCACCAACGCCCGGGCGCTGCCGATCTACCAGACCACCAGCTACGCCTTCCGCGACTCCGAGCACGCCGCGGCCCTCTTCGGCCTGGCCGAGACCGGCAACATCTACACGCGGATCATGAACCCGACCACGGACGCGGTCGAGCAGCGGATCGCCGCCCTCGAGGGCGGGGTCGGCGCCCTGCTGGTCGCCAGCGGCCAGGCCGCCGAGACCCTGGCGATCCTCAACATCGCCTCCGCCGGCGACCACGTCGTCGCCAGCCCGCGCCTGTACGGGGGCACCTACAACCTGCTGCGGCACACCCTGCCCAAGTACGGGATCACCACGACGTTCGTCGAGGACCCCGACGACGTCGCCTCCTGGCGCGCCGCCGCCCGGGAGGAGACCAAGCTCTTCTACGCCGAGACGATCTCCAACCCCGCCGGCGACGTCCTCGACATCAGCGCCGTCGCCGACGCCGCGCACGCCGTCGGCGTCCCCCTCGTCGTCGACAACACCATCGCCACCCCGTGGCTGATCAGGCCGCTGGAGCACGGCGCCGACGTCGTCGTGCACTCGGCGACCAAGTACCTCGGCGGGCACGGCACCGCCATCGGCGGCGCGATCGTCGACGGCGGCCGCTTCGACTGGGCCGCCTCCGGCCGCTTCCCCGGCCTGACCACCCCCGACCCCAGCTACCACGGCGTCGTCTACACCGACGCCGTCGGCCCCGCCGCCTTCGTCACCAAGGCGCGCGTGCAGCTGCTGCGCGACATCGGCCCGTCCCTCTCGCCGTTCAACGCCTTCCTGCTGGCGCAGGGCATCGAGACGCTGTCGCTGCGCATGGAGCGGCACGTCGCCAACGCCCAGCGCGTCGCCGAGCACCTCGCCGCCCACGAGCAGGTCCTGTCGGTCAACTACGCCGGCCTGCCCACCTCCCCGTGGCACGCCAACGCCCAGCGCTACGCCCCCCGCGGCACGGGCGCCGTCCTGGCCTTCGAGATCGACGGTGGGCTGGAGGCCGGGCGCCGCTTCGTCGACGCCCTCGTCCTGCACTCGCACGTGGCCAACATCGGCGACGTGCGCTCGCTGGTCATCCACCCGGCCTCCACCACGCACAGCCAGCTGGACCCGTCCGAGCAGCTGACCACCGGCGTCACCCCGGGCCTGGTGCGCCTGGCCGTCGGCATCGAGGGGATCGAGGACGTCCTCGCCGACCTCGAGCGCGGCTTCGCCGCAGCGCGCGGCTGAGCGGTCCGGGGCGCCCGCGGGCGCTGGGACACTGGCGGACGGGCATCGGGAGGACTGAGGGAGCAGTGGTCGTCGACGTGGTGAGCACCTCGGAGGCCCGCGCCGCCGCGCGGGCGGTGGAGCAGGCGCTGCCCGCCGCGCGCGCCCGGCGGGCCGTGCCGCCCGCGACGGGCGCCTGGCGCGAGGGGGACCCGGTCGGCCGGCGCCGCTTCGCCGACGTGGGTGACCTGCCGCTGCAGCTGGGCGGCGTCCTGCCGCAGGTGCGCCTGGCCTACGAGACGTGGGGGACGCTCGACGAGGACGGCGGCAACGCCGTGCTCGTCGAGCACGCCCTGACGGGCGACTCCCACGTCGCCGGGCCCGCCGGCGACGGGCACCCCACCGCCGGCTGGTGGTCCTCCCTCGTCGGGCCCGGCCTGGCGCTGGACACCGACCGCTGGTTCGTCGTGGCCGCCAACGTCCTCGGCGGCTGCCAGGGCAGCACCGGGCCGGCCTCGCGCCGTCCCGGCTCCCCGCTGCCGTGGGGCTCGGCCTTCCCCCGCCTCACCGTCGGCGACCAGGTCGAGGCGGAGGCGCGGCTGGCCGACGCCCTGGGCGTGCGGCGCTTCGCCGCCGTCCTGGGCGGGTCGATGGGCGGGATGCGCTCCCTGGAGTGGGCCGCCGCCCAGCCGCACCGCGTCGGCGCCAGCCTCGTGCTGGCCACCTGCGCGGCCTCCACCGCCGACCAGATCGGCACCCAGAGCGCGCAGATCGCCGCCGTCCTCGCCGACCCCGGCTGGCACGGCGGCGACTACCACGACCTGCCCGCCGGGCAGGGCCCGCACACCGGCCTCGGCCTGGCCCGCCGGCTGGCGCACCTGACGTACCGCACCGCGGAGGAGCTGCAGGAGCGCTTCGGGCGCAGCCCGCAGGTGGGGGAGGACCCCCTCGCGCCGGCCGCGCCGGGCCGCTGGGCCGTGCAGAGCTACCTGGACCACCACGCCGACAAGCTCGTGCGCCGCTTCGACGCCGGCAGCTACGTCGCCCTCACCGACGCCATGAACACCTGGGACGTCGGGTTCCGCCGCGGCGGCACCGAGGCGGCGCTCGCGGCGGTGGGTGTGCCGCTGGTGGTGGCGGCCGTCGACTCCGACCGCCTGTACCCGGTCGCCGACTCCCGCCGGATCGTCGAGGCCGCCCCCAGCGCCGTCGGGGGCCTGCGCCTCGTGCGCTCGGTGTACGGGCACGACGGCTTCCTGCTGGAGCTGGACCAGATCGCGCCGCTGGTCACCGAGACCCTCGCGCTGGGCGCCGCCGGCTGACGACCCGCCCGCAGCACGACGACGGCGCGCCGCCCCCGGTCCGGGAAGCGGCGCGCCGTCGTCGTGCGGGGCGCTCGCTCAGCGGTGCGCGTCGGCGCTCACGATCGGCAGCGCCGAGTGCTCCGGCGCGCGCTGGGCGGACACCGGCGGCGGGACGACCGCGGGGTCCATCGACGCCTCGTCGAACGGCAGCTCACCGGCCAGGACCGCGCGCAGCCGCTCGCGGTCCACCTGCCGCGCCCACGTGCCGATCACCAGCGTGCCCACGGTGTTGCCGATGAAGTTGGTCACCGCGCGCGCCTCGGACATGAACCGGTCGATGCCGACGATGAGGCCCACGCCGTCCAGCAGCTCCGGGCGGTGCGAGGACAGGCCCCCCGCCAGCGTGGCCAGGCCGGCGCCGGACACGCCCGCCGCGCCCTTGGAGGCGATGACCATGAAGACCAGCAGCGAGACCTGCTCGCCCAGCGACAGCGGGTCGCCCAGGGAGTTGGCGATGAACAGCGAGGCCATCGTCAGGTAGATCGCCGTGCCGTCGAGGTTGAAGGAGTAGCCCGTCGGCACGGTGATGCCGACCGTGGACCTCGAGACCCCCAGGTGCTCCATCTTGGCGATGAGCCGCGGCAGCGCCGTCTCCGAGGACGAGGTGGAGACGATGAGCAGGATCTCGCGGGCCGTGTAGCGCAGCAGGGACAACAGCCCGACACCGGCGACCAGGCGCACCAGCGAGCCCAGCACGACGAGGACGAACAGCGCGCAGGTGACGTAGAAGCCGACCATGACCACGGCCAGCGCCTTCAGCGCGTCCACGCCCGTGGCGCCCACGACGGCCGCGATCGCGCCGAACGCGCCCACGGGCGCCGCCCACATCACCATCGCCAGGACCTTGAAGACGATGCGCTGGAGCACCTCGACGGCCCGCAGCGCCGGCTCGCCGCGCTCGCCCAGCGCCTGGATCGCGAACCCGACGAGCAGCGCCACGAACAGCGCCTCCAGCACCGAGCCGTCCGTCAGCGCCGACGGCAGCGACGTGGGGATGATCCCCAGCAGGAAGTCGACGGTCCCGCCGGCCTCGTGGGCCTGGGCGGCGCGCTCGGCGCCCTCCGCGCGCAGCTCCTCGGTCAGCTGCAGGTCGGTGACCGGCAGCAGGTTGCCCACGAGCAGGCCGATGACCAGCGCGAAGCCGCTCATCACGAGGAAGTACAGCAGCGCCGTGCCGCCCACCCGGCCCACCTGCGCCGCCCTGCGCACCGAGCCGATCCCCAGCACGATGGTGCAGAAGATGATCGGCGCGATCATCATGCGCACCAGAGCGATGAAGCCGTCGCCCAGCGGCTTCAGCGCCGTGCCGACGTCGGGGGCCAGCAGGCCCACTCCGATGCCCAGCACCACGGCGGCGATGACGAAGACGTACAGGTAGTGGGTGCGGTCGCGCTTCTGAGCGGCTGTGCTCATGGGACCCTCCTCATCGGGGACGCGAGGAGGCGATGGTGCTGGCGGGTCGAGCGGGCCGACGAGCTTCTGCACCTTTCGTCCACCGCCGCGGCTGGACGCTGGCGGCGCGCGTGCTGCTGGTGCAGCTGGCCGTCGTCCTCGTCGTCGTCGCCGGCACCGCGGTCGCCGTCGTCCTGCACGCGCGCGCCGACGGGCGCGCCGACGCGGGCGAGCGCGTGGCCGACGTCGCCGCCGCCGTCGCCGCCTCCCCGGAGGTGCGGGCGGGCCTGAGCGCGCCCGGCGCCACGTGGGACCCGGCCGCCGCCGGGACGCGCGCCGGGGTGCGCGAGCAGGTGGACGTCGTGCGCGCCACCACCGGCGTCAGCTTCGTCACCGTCATGGACCGCGACCGGGTCCGCTGGACCCACCCGGACCCCGCGCAGGTCGGGCGCACCTTCGTCGGGCACGCGGCGGCCGCGTTCGCCGGCGGCCGCGTCGTGGAGACGTACACGGGGACGCTCGGCCCGTCGGTGCGGGCCGTCGTGCCGGTGCGGGCCGCCGGCACCTCCGGCGAGGACGGCCCCGTGGTCGGCGCCGTCGCCGTCGGCGTCACCACCGCGACGCTGGGTCAGGAGCTGCGCGACCAGCTGCCCGCGCTGCTCGGCCCGGCGGCGCTCGCGCTGGGCGTCGCGACCGCGGGCAGCCTGCTGCTGGGCCGCTGGGGGGGGCCGCCGACCCCCCGCGCGTGCTCCCCGGCCAGGTCCCCGCCGTGGGGTCGGTCGCGCCCCCGACCTGCTCGCCCGCCCGCCCCCCCCCCCCCCCCCCCCGCCCCCCCCCGCCGCGCCCCCGCCCCCCCCCGCGCGGCCCCCCCCCCCCCCGCCCCCCCCCCCCCCCCCCCCCCCCCCCCCCCACGGCATGGAGCCCTCGGAGCTGACCCGGCTGTGGGAGGTCTCCGACGCCGTCCTGCACGCCCTGCGCGAGGGGCTGGTGGTCGTCGACCCGGCCGGGCGGCAGCAGGTCGTCAACGACGAGGCGCGCCGGCTGCTGCCCGCCGGCCCCGGCGGCGGGGTGCGCTTCCCCGCGCCGCTGCAGCGGCTCGTGGACGGGGCCGGCGAGCGACCCGGGCCGGGCGACGAGCCGGTCGACGACGTGGTCGTCACCGACGACCGGGTCCTCGTGGTCAGCCGCACGGCCGCCGTCTGGGAGGGCCGCCGGGTGGGCACCGTGCTGACCCTGCGCGACCACACCGAGCTGCAGACCCTGACCCAGGACCTGCAGGCCGTGCAGGGGCTCGCCGAGGCGCTGCGCTCGCAGGCGCACGAGGCGGCCAACCGGCTGCACGTGGTCGTCACCCTCGTCGAGCGCGGGCAGGTGCGCGACGCCGTCCGCTTCGCCACGCAGGAGCTCGCGCAGGCCCAGCAGCTGACCGACCTCGTCGTCGCAGACGTCGCCGACCCGGCCCTGGCGGCCCTGCTCATCGGCAAGTCCGCGCAGGCCGCCGAGGTGGGCGTGGAGCTGGAGGTGGAGCCCGGCACGGCGCTCGGCGAGGGCGTCCTGCCCGCGCGCGACCTCGTCACCGTCGTCGGCAACCTCGTCGACAACGCCGTCGAGGCGGCGCTGGCCGCCCCGGCGCCGCGCTGGGCGCGGGTGCTGGTCAGCGGGCCCCCGCACGCGCCGGGCGTCCTGGAGGTGCGGGTGGCGGACTCCGGCCCCGGCTTCGGCCCCGGCGGGCTGGAGGAGGCCCTGGCGCGCGGGTGGTCGCGCAAGGAGCAGCGCCTGGCCGGCGGGAACGGGGGCGGGAGCGGGGGTGGGAGCGCCGGGCACGGGCTGGGCCTGGCGCTGGTGGGGCAGGTCGTGCGCCGGCACGGCGGGACGGTGCGGCACGAGGCGCCGGAGACCGTCGACGACGGCGGCGGCGCGGTCGTCGTCGCGCTGCCCGTCCCGCCCGGCCCGCCCGCGGGCCCGGCGACGTCCGCGCGGCCCGCGGCCGCCGGCGGCCGGGCGGTGGTGCCGTGAGCGACGTGCGGGTCCTCGTCGTCGAGGACGACCCGCTGCTGGCGGCCGCGCACACCGACCTCGTCGGCGCCGTGCCCGGCTTCGCGGTCGTCGCCGCCGTCCACAGCGGCCGGGAGGCCTTGCACGCCGTCGGCCGCGGCGGCGTCGACCTGGTGCTGCTGGACATGACGCTGCCCGACGTCGACGGCCTGCAGGTCCTGCGGGCCCTGCGCGCGGCTGCCGTGCCCGCCGACGTCATCGCCGTCACCGCGGCCCGCGACCAGGAGGTGGTGCGCCGGTCGCTGTCGATGGGCGTGGTGCAGTACCTGCTCAAGCCGTTCACGGCGGCGGCGCTGGAGGAGCGGCTGCGCGCCTACGCGCGCTTCCGCGAGGAGGTGGCCCGCGCCACCGGGGAGGCGGACGGCGGCCGGCTGGACCAGACCGCCATCGACGCCGCCCTCGGTCAGCTGCGCACCGCCGCCGGCCCGGCGCGCGGCATCGCGCCCGGCACGCTGCGGGCCGTCGCCGACCACCTGCGCGCCGCCCCGGCCGGGGCGGGGCTCAGCGCGGGGGAGCTGGCGCAGCTGACGGGCCTGTCGCGCGGCAGCGCGCGCCGCTACCTGGAGCACCTGGCCGCGGCGGGCCGGGTGCGCCGGGAACCCCGCTACGGCGGCGCCGGGCGCCCCGAGCTCGCCTACCTGCCGACCGCCGCCCTCTGACCCGCCCGCTCCTCGGCGGGTGACGGAGCCGCGGCGGGGACGTCCAGGTCCTCCGGTGGCACCGGCCGGCCGAAGAACCAGCCCTGCGCCAGGGGGCAGCCCAGCCGCGACAGCAGGTCGGCCTGCTCGGCGGTCTCCACGCCCTCGGCGACCACCTGCAGCCCCAGCGTCCGCGACAGCCCCAGCAGCGCCTGCAGCATCCCCGCCCGGCGCGGCGACGTGGTGATCTCCGCGATGAACCCGGCGTCGAGCTTGAGGTAGTCGGCGGGCAGGGTGTCCAGGCGGCTGAACGCCGACCAGCCGGTCCCGAAGTCGTCGATGGCGACGGCCACCCCCAGCCGGCGCAGCTCCGCCAGGGCGCGCAGGGCCGCCTCGCTGGAGGCGTCGAGGAGGCTCTCGGTCACCTCCAGCACCAGCGCGGCGGCCGGCAGCCCGGAAGCGCGCAGCGTCCGCAGCACCCGGCCGGGGTAGCCGGGCGCCGTCAGCTCGCGCCCCGAGACGTTGACGGTGACCCGCAGCCCGGGGTGCCGCCCGCGCAGCTCCACGGCCGCCGCGCACGCGTCGGCCAGGACCGCGGCGCCCAGCTCGCCGATGAGCCCGCTGGCCTCGGCGACGGGCACGAACTCCGCCGGGGACACGGGCCCGCGCACCGCGTGCGTCCACCGCGCCAGCGCCTCCACGGCCACCAGCCGCCCGGCGGGCAGCGCCACGACGGGCTGCACGTGGGCGCGCACGTCACCGGCGGCCAGCGCCTCGCGCAGGTCGGCGACCAGCTCCGCGGACGTGCCCCCGCTCAGCCGGCTCTGCCCGCGCCCGGCGGACTTGGCCGCGTACAGGGCGCTGTCGGCGCGGCGCAGCAGGTCGCCGACCTCCTCCCCCGGCTGCAGCTCCGCGACGCCGCACGACAGGCCCACCCGGGTGCTGCCGGCCACCAGCTGCTCCAGCAGCTCGCACGCCGCCGGCCCGCGCAGGCCCGGTAGCAGCACGGCGAACTCGTCGCCGCCGAAGCGCGCCAGGACCGCCTCGCGCGGCAGGGCGGCGGCGCACTCGCGGGCCAGCGCGCGCAGCAGCTCGTCGCCCGCGGCGTGCCCGAAGCGGTCGTTGACGCGCTTGAAATGGTCCACGTCCAGCAGCGCCAGGGACAGCGGGGCGCCGGTGCGCAGCGCCTCGGGCACCGCGGCGTCCAGGGCCGCGTCGAAGCCGCGCCGGTTGGCCAGCCCGGTCAGGCTGTCCCGCCCGGCCTGCGAGGCGCGGCCCGCGAGGTGGCCGACGACGGCCGCCACCACCGACCAGGTCAGCAGCGCGGTCACCAGGTGGCCCCAGTCGGCGCCCCGCGACCAGAGCACCGCCACGGCCGCGGCGACGGCGAGCAGCTGCTGCGCGACGGCCTCGCGCGGGGTGAAGAAGAAGAACACGTCGACGGTGACGAAGACGTACAGCGCCGCGGTCGCCAGGGCCGTCGCCGGCGAGGGCGCCAGGGCCGCGACGATCGTGACCATCACGGTCCCCGCGACGACGACGACGTGGTAGCCCGCGCGGGGCAGGTGCACGCCCCAGCGCAGCAGCGCCGCCCCCAGCGCGGCGGCCGTCCCGCCCACCAGCAGCGTCACCCGCTGCGCCGCGCCGGCGATGTCCGTGCCGAAGGCGAGCGCCACCGCCGCGAGGGCCCCGGCCAGCAGGAAGCAGCCCGTCGAGACGCCCATGACCCGCGGGGTCGCGGACACCGGGGGGGACGGGGACGGTGGCACCCCGTCCCATCGACCGGGACGGGTGGACGGCTTGACCGTTCTCGATCCTCGTCACCCGGGAGGATGAAGGTCATCACGGCGGGTGCGTCCCACGCCCACGTGGGTAGGGTCGGCGCGTGCCTGCAGCCGAGCGCGTGACCGACCGGATCGTCCACCACGGCGAGGGGCCGTGCTGGAGCGAGCAGTGGGGAGGGTTGCGCTTCGTCGACATGCTCGCCGGTGACGTCGTCACCCTCGCCGGCGACGGGGCCCTGCGCCGCGCCCACGTCGGCGACGTCGCCGCGGTGGTGCGCCCGCGCACCGGCGGCGGGGCCGTGCTCGCCGTCGAGCGCGGCTTCGCCCTCGAGGACGCCGACGGCTCCCTGACGCACCTGCCGGAGCTGTGGGGCGCGGGCGAGGGCGTGCGCATGAACGAGGGCGGCTGCGACCCCGACGGGCGCTTCTACACCGGCTCCATGGCCTACGACGTGGCCGAGGGCCGCGGCACGCTGTGGCGGCTGGACCCCGACGGCACCACCACCCCCGTCGTGACCGGGGTGACCATCTCCAACGGCTTCGGCTTCAGCCCCGACGGCCGCCTGGCCTACTACAACGACACCCCCACCGGGCGCACCGACGTCTTCGACTACGACCGCGACGCCGGCCTCCTGGACCGCCGCCCGTTCGTCACCGTGAACGACGACAGCGGCACCAACCGCCCCGACGGGCTGACCGTGGACGCCGAGGGCGGGGTGTGGGTGGCGCTGTTCGGCGGGTCCGCGGTGCGCCGCTACGCCCCCGACGGCACGCTCGACGAGGTCGTCGAGGTGGGCGCCCGCCAGGTGACGGCCTGCGCGTTCGGCGGCCCCGACCTGGCGGACCTGTACATCACGACCTCGCGGGAGAACCTCGCCGAGGACGACGACCCGGCCGCGGGCAGCGTCTTCCGGTACCGGCCGGGCGTGCGCGGGCTGCCGGTGCTGCCCTTCGCGGGCTGACCCGCGGGGCCCGGCGGGCTCTCAGGTGGTGGTGGGGGCGTCCTGGCGCACGGGGGGCTCGGGCGCCGGGGTGCCCCCCGACGTGCGGCCGGCGGCCTCGTCGCGCAGGCGCTGGGCGAACTCCTCGGCCATCGCCAGGCGCTCGCGCAGCTTCTCCACGCGGGCGTCGGCCGCCGCGCGGAACCCGTCCAGGCGCTCGAACAGCTCCTCGCGCGGCACGGGGGACTCCACCCGCCCGTCGAGGGCGTCCAGGACCGTCAGCAGCTCGCGCATCTCGTCGAGGGAGAAGTCCAGCGGCTTCATGCGCTTGAGCACCAGCAGCCGGTAGACGTCCATCTCGGTGTAGAGCCGGAAGCCGCCGGGGGTGCGGGCCGAGGGGGTGACCAGCCCCATCTCGTCGTAGTAGCGGATCGTGCGGAAGCTGTAGCCGACCCGTTCGGCCACCTCGCCGATCTGCATCAACCTCGACACGCGCGCCACCCTCCGTCCGCCGCCCTCCCGCGCTCGGGCGTCACGGCTCGGCGCCGCCGGACGGGCACCCGATGCTAGCCGCCGCGGCGGGGCCCCCGTGTCCCCGCGACCCCCCGCGACGCGGGCGGCCCGGCGCTGGACCACCCGCGGTCGCGGTGCGGGGCGCGCGCGGCGCCCGGGGGGAGGGCCGGGTCAGTGGTGCCCGGCGGCCTTCGCGCGCTCGAACGAGCGGGCGATCTCCGCGTAGGCCTCCTCGCGGCCGGCCCAGTTGGCGCCCTCGACGCTCTTGCCGGGCTCGAGGTCCTTGTAGGTCTCGAAGAAGTGCTGGATCTCGAGGCGGTCGAACTCGCTGACGTCCTCGAGGTCCTGCACCCCGTCCCAGCGCGGGTCGCCCGCGGGCACGGCCAGCACCTTGTCGTCGCCGCCGGCCTCGTCGCGCATGTGGAACATGCCGATGGCGCGGCAGGCGATGAGGCAGCCGGGGAAGGTGGGCTCCTCGAGGATGACCAGCACGTCCAGCGGGTCGCCGTCCTCGCCCAGCGTGCCCTCGATGAACCCGTAGTCGTGCGGGTAGCGCGTGGACGTGAACAGCATCCGGTCCAGGCGGATGCGGCCGCTCTCGTGGTCGACCTCGTACTTGTTGCGCTGACCCTTGGGGATCTCGATGGTCGCGTCGAACTCGGTCGGCTCCGTCGGCTTCACGACCTCGTCCGAGGGGTGGTCCTTCGACGTGGGTGCCTTGGTCACGCTGCTCCTCTCGCAGGGCCCCGCCTCGCGCGAGCCCTTCCGGTGCGGTGCCGCCGGGCGCCGGGGCGCGCGGCGGGCCGCGTTAGTGTCGCGCAGCAGTGTGGCGCAGCGCGCCGCCCCGTCCCCACCAGCGGTCACCGTCCCTCCACGCGGAGGGGCGCGCGGAGGGGCGCGCGGACGGGCGCGCGGACGGGCGCGCGGACGGGTGCGCGGACGAGTGCGCGGACGGGTGCGCCGGTGCGCGCCGGTGCGGCCGGCGGGGACGGGGGAGCGGTGCGGGGACGGGTGGTGGCGGCGGCTGCCGCGGCGGTGGTCGTGCTCACCGGCGCCTGGGCGGGCCTGGACGTCGTCGACGCCGTGCCCGGCCCGCTGACCACGACCGCGCCGCCCACCGCGCCGCCGCTGCCCACGGCCCCCGCCGCCGACCCGGCCGCCCAGCGACCGGCCGCGGCCGTGCTCGAGGCCGTCGCCGCGGACGCGCCCGTGCCCGACGCCGCGGTCCTGGACGGCGTCCTGGCCCCCCTGCTGGCCGACCCCGCCCTGGGCCCGCGGGTGTCCGCCGCGGTCGCCGACGCCGCCACCGGCCAGCCCCTGCTGACCCGCGACGCCGACGCGTCCCGCGCGCCCGCCTCCACCACCAAGGTGCTCACGGCCGTGGCCGCCCTCGACGCCCTGGGCCCCGGCTCGCGCGCCACCACCCGCGTGGTGGCCGGCGCCACCGCCGACGAGGTGGTCCTCGTGGCCGGCGGCGACGTCCTGCTCGACGGCGCCGCCGGCGACCCCGCCCTCGTGGACGGGCGCGCCGGGCTGGGCGACCTCGCCGACGCGGCGGCCGCCGCCCTGCTCGCGCGCGGGCGCACCTCGGTGGCGCTGCGCCTGGACGACGGGCTGTTCACCGGCCCCGCCGTCTCGCCCGGCTGGGGCTCCGGGGACGTGGCCGCCGGGTACGTCGCCCCGATCAGCCCGCTGGCCGTCGACGAGGGCCGCCTGCGCGACGTCCCGAACCCGCCCCGCGAGCCCGACCCGGCGCTGGCGGCCGCCGCCCAGCTGGCCGAGGGGCTCACCGCGCGCGGCGTGCGGGTGGTCGGCGACGTGGCCCGCGCCGCCGCGCCGCCCGGCGCCGAGGAGCTGGCCGCCGTCAGCTCCGCCACCACCGCCGAGCAGGTCGAGCTCATGCTCGCCACCAGCGACAACACCCTCGCCGAGGTCCTGGCCCGCCGGGTGGCGCTCGCCTCCGGGCGTCCCGGCACCTTCGACGACGCCTCCGCCGCCGTCGTCGAGCGCGTCGCCGCCCTGGGCGTGGACGTCACCGGGGTGCGGCTGCAGGGCGGCAGCGGGCTGGGGCGCGAGACGCGGCTGACCGCGAGCGCCCTGCGGGACCTGCTGGTCCTGGCCGCCTCCGACGACCCCGGCGCCGCGCACCTGCGCGCCGCCGTCACCGGCCTGGCCGTCTGCGGCGCCACCGGCACGCTGTCCCTGCGCTGCGACACCGCGCCGGCCGCCGCGGGCGGCGGGGCCGTGCGCGCCAAGACGGGCACGCTGACGGGGGTCAGCTCGCTGGCCGGCTACGCGCAGACCGCCGACGGGCGCCTGCTGGCCTTCGCCGTGCTGGCCGATGCCGTCCCGCCCGGCGGCACCCTCGCCGCGCAGGAGGTGCTGGACCGCGTGGGGGCCGCCCTCGCCGCCTGCGGCTGCCGCTGACCGGCGCGTACCGTGCGGGCATGAGCGCACCGCCGGACAGCCCCGCCGGGCAGCGCGCCGGCGCGCCCCGCCCCGTCAGCGACTTCATCGACTTCGACCTGGCCGCGAAGCTGGCCCCCACCCTGCTGCGCCCCGGGCCGGCGGTCAGCGCCGCCGAGGCCGCCGACGTCGTCGGCGAGCTGCGCGACGCCGCCCGCGACGCCGTCGGGCCGGTCGCCGCGACCGCCCGGATGCGGACGGAGGGCGAGGTGCCGCCGGCCCTCGTCGTGGACCGCGCCTCCTGGGCGCGCGCCAACGTCGAGGCGTTCCGCACCCTGCTGGGGCCCGTGCAGGTCGTCCCCTCCCCGCGCCGGGGCCTGGACCTGCCCGGCGCCGCGCGCGTGGCGGTGCCCGTGGACCGGGCCGCCACGGCCGTGGGCCGGCGCACCACGGGCGCCGAGCTGGGCAGCCTGCTGGCGTTCCTGTCCAGCCGCGTCCTGGGCCAGTTCGACGTCTTCAGCGGCGTCGACGACGGCGGGCCCGGGCGCCTGCTGCTGGTGGCGCCCAACGTCGTGCAGGTCGAGCGCGACCTGGACGTCGACCCGGGCGACTTCCGCCGCTGGGTGTGCCTGCACGAGGAGACGCACCGCCTGCAGTTCGGCGCGACGCCGTGGCTGCGCCGCTTCCTGGCCGACGAGGCGCGCTCGCTGTCCGGGGACCTGCTCGGCCACCCGCGGGAGGCCTCCGAGCGGCTCGCGGCCGCGCTGCGCCAGCTGCCGGAGGTGCTGCGCGGGCCGGGCGACCAGCCGGGCACCGGCTCGGGCGTGGGGCTGGTGGACCTGCTGCAGACGCCCGACCAGCGCGAGCGGGTCGCCCGCCTGGTGGCGGTGATGTCGCTGCTGGAGGGGCACGCCGACGTCGTCATGGACGAGGTGGGCCCGCAGGTGGTGCCGTCGGTGGCGACGATCCGGGCGCGCTTCCAGCAGCGCCGCGGCGGGAAGGGCGCGCTGGACCAGGTGGTGCGCCGCCTGCTCGGCCTGGACGCCAAGACCCGCCAGTACGCCGACGGCGCCCGGTTCGTGCGCGCCGTCGTGGCGGCGGTCGGCTGGGACGGGCTGAACGAGGTGTGGGTCTCCGCGGAGCGGCTGCCCACGCCCGCGGAGGTCGCGGACCCGCGCGCCTGGGTGCGCCGCGTCCACGGCTGAGCGCCCCGGCGGGCTCGTGGACGGCTCCAGCGGGTTCCCGGGCGGGCGCGCGGGGGAGCGGGCGGTGGCGGCCGTGCGGCGGGCCGTGCGCGCCGACCTGGTCGCGGTGGCCGGCGAGCGCCCCGGCGCGCTCGTCCTCGTCGCGTGCAGCGGCGGGGCGGACTCCCTGGCCCTGGCGGCCGCGGCGGCGGCCGAGGCGCCCCGGCTGGGCCTGGTCGCCGGTGCGGTCGTGGTCGACCACGGCCTGCAGGACGGCTCGGCGGAGGTCGCCGCGCGCGCCGCCGCCGCCTGCCGGTCCCTCGGGCTGGACCCGGTGTCCGCGCGGGCCGTCGCGGTGGGCCGGACGGGTGGTCCCGAGGGGGCCGCCCGCACGGCCCGGTACGCCGCGCTGGAGGCCGCCCGGGCGCGGGCGGGGGCGGCGGCGGTGCTGCTGGGGCACACCCTGGACGACCAGGCCGAGACGGTCCTGCTGGGCCTGGCGCGGGGCTCGGGCGCACGCAGCCTGGCGGGGATGGCGCCGGTGCGCGGGCACCTGCGCCGCCCGCTGCTGCACCTGCCCCGCGCGCTCGTGCGCGCGGCCTGCGCCGCGCAGGGCCTCGAGGCGTGGGAGGACCCGTGGAACACCGACCGGCGCACGGCCCGGGCGCGGGTGCGCCACGACGCGCTGCCCGCCCTGGAGGGGGCGCTGGGGCCCGGGACGGCGCGGGCGCTGGCCCGCACGGCCCGGGCGCTGCGCGACGACGCCGACGCCCTCGACGAGCTGGCCCGGCGCGCCGCGCGCTGGGAGGCCACCGCCGACGGCCCGCTGCTGGAGGTCGCGGACCTGCTGGGCCAGCCGCCCGCGGTGCGCCGGCGCGTGCTGCGCGCGGCCGCGCTGGCCGCCGGCTGCCCGGCCGGCGCGCTGTCCCTGCACCACGTCGAGCAGGTGGAGCGCCTGGTGGTGGCCTGGCGCGGGCAGGGGCCCGTCCACCTGCCGGGACCGGGGGGCGGGAGCCGTGTCGAGGCCTCGCGCGCGTGTGGCAGGCTCCTCCTCGCGCGTCGCGGCCCGGCCCCGGGAGCGGGCGCGGGTCCGTCGCGGACGGGTCCCGACACCACCCCCGAGCCCCCGTAGGAGACCGCCGCGTGGACGCCGCCGACGCCGGGACCGACCTCGACCACGTCCTGCTGAGCCGGGAGCAGGTGGCCGCCCGCGTCGCCGAGCTGGCCGCCGAGCTGGACCGCGACTACGCGGACAAGGACGTCCTGCTGGTGGGCGTGCTCAAGGGCGCGGTGATGGTGATGGCCGACCTGTCGCGCGCCATGACGGTGCCCCTGGCGATGGACTTCATGGCCGTCAGCTCCTACGGCTCGGGCACCAAGTCCTCCGGGGTGGTGCGCATCCTGAAGGACCTGGACACCGACATCTCCGGCCGCCACGTCCTCGTGGTGGAGGACATCATCGACTCGGGCCTGACGCTGTCGTGGCTGCTGGCGAACCTGTCCTCGCGCGGGCCGGCGTCGGTGCGGGTGTGCGCGCTGCTGCGCAAGCCGGAGGCGGCCAAGGTGCACGTCGACGTCGCCTACGTCGGCTTCGACATCCCCAACGAGTTCGTCGTCGGCTACGGCCTGGACTACGCCGACCGCTACCGCAACCTCGACTGCGTGGCCACGCTCGCCCCGCACGTGTACAGCTGACGCCCGGCCCGCTCCCGGCGCGCTCCCAGCCACCGGTGGTGGGCTCGCGCGGCGGAACACCGCCACCGCCCGGACCGTTCGGCAGGTGCACCGGCGTCGGCGTCGAGCACCCGGCGCGGGGCCGGGGCGTCCACCGCCCCCTCCCCGCTGCCGCCCGTGCGCGCTGTGACGCGGTGTACCGTCGAGTGTTGTCCGCGTGCTAGCAGGAGGGACAGGGGGCGACCCCTCCACATGAACGTCAAGCGTCTCTTCAAGGGCCCGCTGCTGTGGATCGTGCTGGCCGTCGCGGTCGTCGCGGTCGGCGCGTCCTTCTTCGCCTCCAGCGGGACGACCGAGGTGTCGACCACCCGCGCCCTGGAGCTCATCCGCTCGGGCAGCGTCAGCAGCGCCGTCCTCACCGACGGCAACCAGCGGATGGACCTCACGCTCGACGAGGGCGTCACCGAGGAGGGCTCCTCCACGGTCCGCTCGTACTACGTCGAGCCGCGCGGGCAGGAGGTCGTCGACGCCCTCAACGACGCCGACGTCACCGTCACCGACGAGGTGCCGACCACGGGCGTCCTGCAGACGCTGCTGTTCACCGTCGGCCCGATCCTCCTGCTCCTGCTCCTCTTCTGGTTCCTCATGAGCCAGATGCAGGGCGGCGGCAGCCGGGTCATGCAGTTCGGCAAGTCCAAGGCCAAGATGATGAGCAAGGACATGCCGAAGACGACGTTCGCGGACGTCGCGGGCGCCGACGAGGCCGTCGAGGAGCTCTACGAGATCAAGGAGTTCCTCACCGACGCCGGCAAGTTCAACGCCGTCGGCGCCAAGATCCCCAAGGGCGTCCTGCTGTACGGCCCGCCCGGCACCGGCAAGACCCTGCTGGCGCGCGCCGTGGCCGGCGAGGCGGGCGTGCCGTTCTACTCGATCTCCGGCTCGGACTTCGTGGAGATGTTCGTCGGCGTCGGCGCCAGCCGCGTGCGCGACCTGTTCGAGCAGGCCAAGCAGAACGCCCCCGCAATCATCTTCGTCGACGAGATCGACGCCGTCGGCCGCCACCGCGGCGCCGGCCTGGGCGGCGGTCACGACGAGCGCGAGCAGACGCTGAACCAGCTGCTCGTCGAGATGGACGGCTTCGACGTCAAGACCAACGTCATCCTCATCGCGGCCACCAACCGGCCCGACATCCTCGACCCGGCGCTGCTGCGCCCGGGCCGCTTCGACCGCCAGATCGCCGTCGAGGCCCCCGACATGGAGGGCCGGCACAAGATCCTGCAGGTGCACGGCCGGGGCAAGCCGCTCGCGCCGGACGTCGACCTGCTGGCCGTCGCCCGCCGCACCCCCGGCTTCAGCGGCGCCGACCTGGCCAACGTCCTCAACGAGGCCGCGCTGCTCACCGCGCGCGCCGACGCCAAGGTGATCGACGACCAGGCCCTCGACGAGGCCATCGACCGCGTCATGGCCGGCCCGCAGAAGCGCACCCGGCGGATGAGCGAGAAGGAGCTGAAGGTCACCGCGTACCACGAGGGCGGTCACGCCCTGGTCGCGGCGGCCCTGCCGAACACCGACCCGGTCAGCAAGGTGACGATCCTGCCGCGCGGGCGCGCCCTCGGCTACACGATGGTGCTGCCGACGGAGGACAAGTACTCCACCTCGCGCAACGAGATCCTCGACCAGCTGGCCTACGCCCTCGGCGGCCGCGTCGCGGAGGAGCTCGTCTTCCACGACCCGACCACCGGCGCCTCCAACGACATCGAGAAGGCCACCGGGCTGGCCCGCAAGATGGTCACCCAGTACGGCATGAGCGAGCGCGTCGGCGCGATCAAGCTGGGCCAGGCGCAGGGCGAGGTGTTCCTGGGCCGCGACATGGGCCACGAGCGCGACTACTCCGAGGGCGTCGCCGGGATCGTCGACGAGGAGGTGCGCCGCCTCATCGAGGCCGCGCACGACGAGGCGTGGGAGATCCTCGTCGAGCACCGCCAGGTCCTCGACGACCTCGTCCTCGCCCTGCTGGACAAGGAGACGCTCAACCAGGCCGAGCTGGCGGAGATCTTCGCGCCCGTCGTCAAGCGCCCGCAGCGGCCCGTGTGGCTGTCCTCCGAGCGGCGCGCCGTGTCCAGCATCCCGCCGGTGGTCGGGCCCGGCGAGCGTCCCGCCCTCAACGGCCACGGCGCGGGCGTGAGCCTGAGCGAGCGCGTGGACGGGACGCACGAGCAGCCGTGAGCGACACCGGAGCGCCGGGCGTCGACGCTCCCCGCGCCGAGGCCGCGGTGCGCGAGTTCCTCCTCGCCATGGGCGAGGACCCGGACCGCGAGGGCCTGCGGGAGACGCCGGCGCGCGTGGTGAAGGCGGCCGGTGAGCTGTTCGCCGGGATGTGGCAGGACCCCGCCGAGGTCCTGTCCACCGACTTCGGCCTCGAGCACGACGAGCTGGTCCTCGTGAAGGACATCGAGGTGCAGTCCACGTGCGAGCACCACCTGCTGCCCTTCCACGGCAGCGCGCACGTGGGCTACATCCCGGGCGAGCACGGCCGCGTGACGGGGCTGTCGAAGCTGGCGCGCATCGTCGACGTGTACGCGCGGCGGCTGCAGCTGCAGGAGCGCATCACCACGCAGGTCGCGGACGCGCTCGTGGCGCAGCTGCGCCCGCGCGGGGTGATCGTCGTGCTGGAGTGCGAGCACTCGTGCATGTCGATGCGCGGGGTGCGCAAGCCCGGCGCGCAGACGGTCACCTCGGCCGTGCGGGGGGCGCTGCGCCACCCCGCGACCCGCGCGGAGGCGATGAGCCTCATCGTCGGGCGGTGAGCGTGCCCGCCGCCCCCGGCCGTCCCGGGGCCGCCGCCCTGCTGGCGCCCGGCCGCTGCCGGGTCGTGGGCGTGCTCAACACCACCCCGGACTCCTTCTCCGACGGCGGCCGCTTCCTCGACGCCGGCGCGGCCGTGGAGCGCGGGCTGGCGCTGCTCGCGGCGGGCGCGGACCTCGTCGACGTGGGCGGGGAGTCCACCCGGCCCGGCGCCGCGCGCGTGGACGCCGACGAGGAGCTGCGCCGCGTCCTGCCCGTCGTCGCGGCCCTGGCCGGGCGGGGGGTCGCCGTCAGCGTCGACACGATGCGCGCGCGGGTGGCGCGCGAGGCCGTGGAAGCGGGCGCCGTCGTCGTCAACGACGTCTCCGGCGGCCTGGCCGACCCGGCGATGGCCGCCGAGGTGGCGCGCCTGGCGGCCGAGCACGACGTCGCCTACGTCCTCTCGCACTGGCGCGGGCACTCCGACGTGATGACCTCGCGCGCCGTGTACGGCGACGTCGTGGCCGAGGTCGAGGGCGAGCTGCGCGCCCGCCTGGCCGCGGTGACGGCCGCGGGGCTGGACCCGCGCCGCGTCGTCCTCGACCCCGGGCTGGGGTTCGCGAAGGTCGCCGAGCACGACTGGGCGCTGCTGCGCGCGCTGCCGCGGCTGGCCGCGCTGGGGCACCCCGTCCTCGTCGGCGCCTCCCGCAAGAGGTTCCTGGGCGCCCTGCTGGCCGACGGCGGCGACCCGCCGCCGGCGCCCGCGCGCGACGACGCGACCGCCGCGGTCAGCGCCCTGGCCGCCGCGGCCGGCGCCTGGGGGGTGCGCGTGCACGAGGTGCGCGCCTCCGCCGCCGCGGTCCGCGTCGCCGCCGCCTGGACGGCCCCCGAGCCCGACGGGCACGCCCCCCAGCACGCCCCCCAGACCCCCCGGAGCAGCCCGTGACCTCGCTCGACGCCGCCGGCCCCGTCCTCGACGCCCGCGGCCGGGTCCTGGACCGGGTGGTGGTGCGGGGTCTGCGCGCCGTCGGCCGGCACGGCGTCCTGGCCTTCGAGCGCGCCACCGGCCAGCCGTTCGGCCTGGACGTCGCCCTGCACCTGGACACCCGCGAGGCCGCCGCCGCCGACGACCTGGGCGCGACGGTCGACTACGGCGCGCTGGGCGAGCGGCTGGTGACGCTGCTGACGGGGGAGCCGGTGCAGCTGGTGGAGACGCTCGCCGACCGCGCCGCCCGCACCTGCCTGGCCGCCTCCGAGCGGGTCGTGGCCGTCGACGTCGTCGTCCACAAGCCGCGCGCGCCGCTGACCGTCCCCTTCGAGGACGTCGAGCTCGTCGTGCGCCGCACGCGGGACGACCTGCCGTGACGCCCGCGCGGCCGCTCGCGGGCGGGCGGGGTGGGCGGGGCGCGCCGTGAGGCGCCTCGTGCTGGCGCTGGGCGCCAACACCGGTGACCGCGCCGGCACGCTGCGCTCGGCGGTCGCGGCCCTGCGCGCGCTCGACGGCCTCGTCGTCGACGCCGTCTCGGAGGTCGTGGAGACCGACCCCGTCGGCGGGCCCGAGCAGCCGGACTTCCTCAACGCCGTCGTGCTGGGCCGCACGTCGCTGGAGCCGCTGGCGCTGCTGGACGCCTGCCAGCGCGTCGAGGCCGCGCACGGGCTGGACCGCGCGGCGAAGGTGCGCTGGGGGCCGCGGCCCCTGGACGTCGACGTCGTCGACCTGGAGGGCGCGCGCGGCGTCCACGGCGGTGGCCGGCTGGTCGTCCCGCACCCGCGCGCGCACGAGCGGGCGTTCGTCCTGGCGCCGTGGGCCGGGCTCGACCCGGGCGCGCGGCTGCCCGGCCCGGACGGCGGGGAGCCGCGCACCGTGGCCGACCTGCTGGCCGTCGCCCCGGACCGCGCCGGCGTGCGCGTCCCGGCCGTGCCGGTGGTGCTGGCGTGAGGCCCGTGCGGCCCACCCGGCCGGGGGTCCTCGCCGCCTGCGCCGCGCTGGCCGCCGTCCTGACGTGGTCGGGCCTGCGGGTGTGGGTGGCGCGCGGGCGCGCCGAGCCGGAGCTGCTGTGGACCACGCTGCTGACGATCGGGCTGCTCGCGGTGGCCGTCGTGGCCGTCGGCTGGCCGGTGCGCCAGTGGGTGCGCGGGGAGAAGGAGCGGCGCATCGACGCGCTGCGCGCCGCGCGGACGGTGGCGCTGGCGAAGGCGGCGTCGCTGGCCGGCTCGCTGCTGGTCGGCGTGTTCGCCGGGGTGGTCGTGCACTACCTGCCGACCGCGCACATCGCCGCGCGCCGCGACCAGCTGCTCGTCGCGGTGGCCGACCTGGTGGTCTCCGCCCTGCTCGTGGCGGCCGGCCTGGTCGTCGAGCGCTCCTGCCGCGTGCCCCCGCGCGACGACGACCCCGGCGGCCCGCGCGCCGACCCCGCCCCCTGACCCCGCTCCCGTGCCCCGCGGTGGTCGCGGACGGGTCAACGCTCGACCGTCCACGACCACCGCGGGGGGCGGGGTGGGTCAGGAGGGCTCAGGTGGGCCAGGCGAGGTCGGCGACGACGGGGGAGTGGTCGCTGGCGCCGCGCCAGCCCTCCGCGTCGGCCACCGGCTCCAGCCCGGCGACGAGGACGACGTCCACCCGCGCCGCGCCCGGCCCCGGGCCCCGGGTCAGCTGCGGCCGGTCGCCGACCGCCCGGTGCACGTCGACGAGACCGCCGCCGGTCAGCACGCGCAGCGGCTGGTTGAGGTCGCTGGAGTTCAGGTCGCCGCCGAGCACCACGGCCCGCCCGGCCGCCCGGCGCTCGCGGGCCACCTCCACGAGCCGCTCCGCCTCCGCCACCCGCGTGCGGGCCGCGGCCGCCGTCCCGCCCGCGGGGTTGCGCTCGACCTGCTCGCCCGCGCACGTCAGGCACGGCGAGGCCAGGTGCAGCGAGACGACGTCGACCTCGCGCCCGCCCACCGCGACCGTCACGACCTCCGCGGGCCGCGCCCCCGCCGGCAGGCCGTCGACGGGGACGACGCCCGCCAGCGGGGTGCGCGACCACACCGCCGAGGCGTCGCTCCACTCGTCGCCCGACAGCCGGCCCAGCCGGCGGTGCGGGTAGTCGGGGAACTCCCCGGCCAGCTCCCGCGCCGTGCGGGTCGTCACCTCCTGCAGCAGCACGACGTCCGGCTCCCACGCGGCCAGCAGCGCCCGCAGGCCCGCCACCCCGCGCGGGCCGCTGGTGTTGTAGACGGCCACCCGCAGGTCGTGCTCGCCTCCGCCGCGCCACGGCAGGGCGTAGGGCCCGAGCAGCCACGCCGCCGCCACGGTGGGCGTGAGGACGGCGACCGCGGCGCGCCGCCCGCGCAGCACCAGCGCGGCCAGCAGCAGGACGGGGGCCGGCAGCAGCCACCAGAAGGCGCTGAGGGCGACGGCGTAGCTGAGGGCCGTGCGGTCGCCCAGCGCGACCACGAGGACCAGCGCGGCCGTCGCGGCGACGCCGTAGGCGGTGACGAGCGCGCGCAGCGGTGAGCGCCGGCGGGCGGGGCGGGAGGGGGCGGGAGGGGCGGTCGCGGCGGCGGCCGTCGGGTGCACGCCGCCATCCTCACCCACCGGCGCGGCGCGCGGCCCGCCCGGGCGTCCCGCCGTCCCCGCCCGCCGCCTGAGCCCGCCCGCGCGTCCGGGCCGGGGCGTCCGGCGTCCGGCGTCCGGCGTCCGGCGTCTGGCAGGCTGGCCGGGTGAGCGCGCCGGGTCTGGAACCCTTCGCCCCCGAGGGCGTGCAGTGGCGCCGGGTGTCCCCTCGCCTGGCGACGGTGCAGCGCATCGCGCTGCTCGCCTGGCTGCTGCCGATCGCCCTGGTCGCCCTGGTCCTGGCCGCGCTGCTGACGTGGTGGGTCGCGACGGCCGCGGTCCTCGCGCTGCTGCTGGCCGCGTGGGGCTGGTGGGTGGTGGGCCGGCAGGTGCCGGCGTGGGGGTACGCCGAGCGCGACGACGACCTGCTCGTCACCCACGGGGTCCTGTTCAAGTCGATCGTCGTCGTGCCCTACGGGCGGCTGCAGTTCGTCGACGTGCAGGCCGGGCCGCTGGACCGCCGCTTCGGCATCGCGCGGGTGCAGCTGCACACCGCCTCCCCGTCCACGGACGCCGCGGTGCCGGGACTGCCGCCGGAGGAGGCGGCGCGGCTGCGCGACCGGCTCGCGGCCCGCGGCGAGGCGCGCCTGGCGGGCCTGTGAGCGGCGACGGCGTCCCGAACCCGCCCGGCACCCCGCCCGGCACCCCGCCCGGCACCGCGGACGAGCCCGTCGGCGCCGGCGTCGTCCCGGCGGCCGAGGCGGTCGACCCGGCGGCCACCGAGCACCTGGACGAGCCCACCCGCGCCGTGTTGGCCGACCCGGGCTGGCGGCGCCTGCACCCGGTGACGCCCGTGCTGCGGGCGTGGAAGGTCATCGCGGTGGCGCTGGCCTTCCTCGTGGGCAACAACCTCGACGAGCTGGCGCGGCTCGACGTGCCCGCGTGGGTGCTGCTCGGCTCGCTGCTCGGCGTGCTGCTGGTCCTGGCGCTCGTCGGCGCGGTCTTCAGCTGGCTGTCGTGGCGCAAGATGCGCTACCGCCTCGACGCGGAGGCCGTCCACCTGGAGACGGGCATCCTGTGGCGCCAGCAGCGCCGCGCCCAGCTGGACCGGCTGCAGGCCGTGGACGTGGTGCGCCCGCTGCTGGGCCGCCTGTTCGGGCTGGCGGAGCTGCGCCTGGAGGTCGCCGGCGGGGCGGGCAGCAAGGTGTCGCTGGCGTACCTGCGCGAGGAGGAGGCGCAGCGGGTGCGCAACGCCCTGCTGGCAGCGGCCGCCGGGGTGCGGCTGGAGGCCACCGGCGGCGAGGTGCGCGCGGACGAGGCCCCGCAGCGGGAGGTCGCCGAGGTCACGCCCGGGCGGGTGGTCGCCTCGACGCTGCTGTCGGGGGTGACGATCGCGGCGCTGCTCGTCCTGGTGGGCGTGGGGGTGGCGGCGGTGTGGACGCGCAACGCCGCGCCCCTGCTGGGCGCGGCCCCCGCGCTGCTGGGGCTGCTGTCCGCGTCGTGGCAGCGCTTCAGCCGCTCGTTCGGCTTCACGGTGGCCGACTCCCCGGACGGGCTGCGGCTGCGGCACGGGCTGCTGGAGCAGCGCTCGCAGACGGTGCCGCCGGGCCGCGTGCAGGCCGTGCGGATCTCCCAGCCGCTGCTGTGGCGGCCGAAGGACTGGTGGCGCGTCGACGTCAACGTCGCCGGCTACGGGCAGGGCGGGGACGCCGGGGAGCAGTCCACGGTGCTGCTGCCGGTGGGCACCCGCGAGGAGCTGGCCCGGGTGGTGGCCGTGGTGGTGCCGGGCCTGGGCACCGAGCGGGAGTCGCCGTTCGACGTCGTCAGCCGCGGGCTGGTGTCCACGGGCGACGACGGCGGGTTCACCCCGGCGCCGCGGCGGGCGCGCTGGCTGGACCCGGTGGCGTGGCGCCGGCACGGCTTCCGGGCCACCGAGCACGCCTTCCTGGCCCGCAGCGGGCGGGTTCTGCGGCAGCTGGACGTCGTCCCGCACGCGCGCACGCAGAGCCTGGGCGCCGCGCAGGGCCCGCTGCAGCGCCGCCTCGGGCTGGCCAGCGTGGTGCTGCACTCCACACCGGGCAAGGTCGCCCCGCGGGTGGACCACCTGGACTCGGCGACCGCCGCCCGGCTGCTGGCCGAGCAGGCGGTGCGGGCGCGCGCCGCGCGCGCGGCCGCCGGCCCGGAGCGCTGGATGACGCGGCCCGCCGGGCAGCCGCCCGCGGACCAGCCGCCCGCGGACCAGCTGGCCGCGGACCAGCCGCCCGCGGACCAGCCGCCCGCGGACCAGCCGCCCGCCGGGCGTCCTGGTGAGGGCCCCGCGGGCGTCAGCGCGGACCGGAGCTGAAGCGCCGGCGGACCTGCCCGACCACTCCGTCGATCTTCGCCCGCGTGGCGGGGTCCTTGGAGGCGGCCTGCAACCGCCGCGTCGCCTCGCTCGCCGCCCGCCGCCCCTGCGGGGTCGCCAGGAACGCCGAGATCTTGCCCACCAGACCGGCCACGCCGTCCTCCTCGTGCTCGCTGCGCGGACCCCGTGCGGCCCGCGCAGGGGACAACCGTGCGGCAGCCCGGCGGGTTCCGCACCCGCGGCGGCCGCGCGTCAGTCCCGGCGCAGCACGAGGGCGACGTCGGTGACGGTGAAGAGGAACTGCCCGGCCCGGGCGGTGCGGCGCAGCCCCTCGACCCAGCCGGCGGCCACGGGCGCCAGGTCCTCCTCGTCGCCGGCGGCGGCCAGGACCGCGGTGGCGACCTTCCAGGCCACCGACCCCTCGTCGAAGCGGCGGTGCGGGTCGGCCCAGGAGTGGACCGACTCCACGGTGAACGGGCTGCGCGCGGCGTGGCGCAGGAGCTTGCGGCCGGCGAAGCCGTCGACCTCGGCGCCCGCGGCGGGCGCGGCGGCCACGAACCGGTCGAGCAGCCGGCGGGTGAGCTGGTCGTCCTCGCTGGTGAACAGCGCGGTGTCCCAGTCGGAGTGGGCCAGGACGGCCCGCCCGCCCGGGCGCAGGACGCGGTGCAGCTCGCGCAGGTGGGCGTCGACGTCGTCGAGGTGCTCGACGGCGTTGACGGAGGCGGCCACGTCCGCGGTGCCGTCCTCCAGCGGCAGGGCCGTCAGGGAGGAGATGTGGGCGCGCACGCGCGGGTCGAGCAGCAGGTCGTCGTCCAGGACGGAGCCGACGTCGACGGCGTGGACCGTGCCGGCGCCGGCCGCCAGCAGGGCCCGGGTGGTGCGGCCGGAGCCGCACGCGAGGTCCACGGCGACGGCGCCCGCGGCCGGGTCGGCGAGCGAGGCCACGTTCTCGAACCGTCCCACGCCCGCACTGTAGGCGGCCGGTCAGCGGCTCCCGCCGTCACCCGATCGCCACGTCGTCCGGGACGGCGTGCGACTGCGCCGTCTCAGCGTCGTCTCAGCGGGGACGGCCCGCGCACCCCCGTCTCGTCACGCCGGGTCGACGGTCTCCTCGCGGTGCGTGGTCGCGGTGCTCCTGACGGGTCGATGTGACCGGATCGACCACTCTCACGCCACGTCATGGTGTCCACGACTCGCCTACGATTTCGACTGCCGCCCCGCGAGGACGGCGGTGCCGGGGGGGCGCCGCCGGCGGAGGCGCGACGACGTTCTGCAGCGTTCGACGACGGGGGGTCCCCGTCCAGAGGGGGAGGCGAGCCGCGCAGTGGTGGACACGACGCGACAGCAGGTACCGGCGACGGGCGGGCAGCCGCCGCGGCCGCGCTCGCACCGGCGCCGCTGGTTCCTGGGTGCCGGGCTGGGGGGCGCCGCGCTCCTCGGCGGCGGCGCCTGGTGGCTGGCCTCGGACGACGACGAGCCGCAGCGCACGGAGCCGCGGCCGTGGACCCCGCGCCCGCACGTGCCCGCCGCGCAGCTGGACACCAAGTGGGTCGGGGTGCAGACGCACACCGTCTCGGTGGCCGAGGAGTTCGAGGAGTGGCTGGGCCGGCCGATGGACTGCGTCGTCGTCTTCGGCTCGGAGACGGACTGGAACGCCATCACGGGCCCGTGGTTCGCGATCGACGCCCCGCGCGGGCAGGACTGGTCCGGCTGGGTGGCTGACGCCCCCGACGAGCGCACGCTCGTGATCTCCACCGCCATGGTCCCGAAGGACCCGCCGTCGGACTGGCGCGCGCGCGGCGCGGCCGGCGAGTACGACGAGCACTGGCGCGCGTTCGGCCGCAACCTCGTCGACGTCGGGCTGGGCAGCTCGATCGTCCGGCTGGGCTGGGAGATGAACGGCACCTGGTACGAGACGCACTACATCGGTGAGGACGAGGAGCGGCGCGAGGACTGGAAGGAGTACTTCCGCCGCGCCGTGATGGCGATGGAGGTCGACGGCTCGGACTTCGAGATCGACTTCAACATCGCCGAGGGCCCGCAGAACTCCGTCGGCATCGAGGACATGTACCCCGGGGACGACTGGGTCGACATCATCGGCGTGGACGTCTACGACTCCTACATCGCCCCGATCGACCCCGGCGCCCGCTGGCAGGCCAAGGGCGAGAAGGTCAACAGCGTCCAGTACGTCGCCGACTTCGCGGCCTCGGTGGACAAGCCGATCAGCTTCCCCGAGTGGGCGATGGTCGCCGAGGGCGATACCCAGGGCGGCGGCGACAGCCCCGCCTTCATCGACCAGATGGCCGACGTGGTGGCCTCCGAGCGCGTGCGGTACCAGGCGTACTTCAACGTCCCCGAGGGCGGCGTCGGCATGACGCTGGCCGACGCCCCGGAGGGGTCGGCCGTCTTCCGGGAGCGCTTCGGCCCCTCGGGTGACGCTGCGCCGGAACGGGCCTGAGCGGCGGTCGCGTCCAGTAGTCTCACCGGCGCGGAGCGCGCCGGCGCAGTCCTGTCGTGCCCCGGCGCGGCGGTGACGTGCCGCGGGGGGCGGCACGAGGGGGGAACGACGTGGGACGCCTGAGCAGGCTGCGCAGCGCGGGCATGACGCGCGGCGTCTGGAACATCGCCGACCAGATGGTGGCGAGCGCGAACAACTTCCTCGTGCAGATCATCATCGCCCGCTCGGTGAGCGACGACGACTTCGGCTCGTTCGCCATCGTCTTCGCGATCTTCAGCGTGCTCACGGGCTTCTTCCGGGCGGTGGCCACGCAGCCGGTGGCCATGCGCTTCGCGGGCGCGGACGACGACGAGTTCCGGCGGGCCAGCGGCGCCGCGGTGGGCCTGGTGTTCACCGGCAGCGTCCTGCTGGGCGCGGGGCTGGTGGCCGCCGGGCTCCTCGGGCCGTTCCCGACGGTGCTGGGGCAGTCGCTGGTGGCGCTGGGCATCGTGCTGCCGGGCCTGATGATGCAGGACGCGTGGCGGCAGGTGCTGTTCGCGCGGCTGCGGCCGGCCGCGGCCTGCCTGCTGGACGCCACGTGGGGCGTGCTGCAGCTGGCGGCCGTGGCGGTCCTCGTGCTCTCGGACGTCGGCTCGGTGTTCGCCTTCACGCTGGCGTGGGGCGGGGCCGCCGTGGCGGCGTCGTTCGTGGGCCTGGCGCAGGTGCGCACCCGCCCGAAGCTGACCCGGGCGCTGCCGTGGGTGCGCGAGCAGTCGTCGCTGACCCGCTACCTCGTGCCGGAGTTCGTGCTCCAGCAGTCCGGCGTGCAGATCGCGATCGTCATCGTCGCGGCCGTGGCGGGTCTCGCGGCCGCCGGCGGGCTGCGCGGGGCGAACATGCTCACCGTCCCGGCGACCATCGTGTCGGCGGGGCTGATGTCGTTCGCCGTGCCGGAGCTGGTGCGCCGCCGCGACCGCATGACGAACCGGACGTGGACGCTGGCGGCCCTCGGCGTCTCCGGGATGGTCTCGGTCGTCTCGGTGGTGTGGGGGTCGCTGTTCCTCGTGCTGCCCGACGCCGTGGGCCAGGCGCTGCTGGCGGACACCTGGTCGGGCACCCGCGAGGTGCTGGTGCCGATCATCGTCGGCCAGGTCGGTGCGGCCCTGTCGGTGGGTCCGGCGGCACTGCTGTACGCCAACGAGGGCGCGCGCATCACGATGCGCCTGCACGCCGTCTACACGGTGGCGCTCATCGGGTTGTCGACCGTGGGGGCGGTCCTGTTCGGGGCCGTCGGCACGGCGTGGGGCATGGCGGCCGCGTTCTGGATCGTCGTGCCGTGGTGGTTCCTGCTGACCCGCCGGCACGTGCGGCGCACGCCCGACGGGACCGAGACGACGGCGCCGACGCCGGTCGGCTGAGGCGGGTCCCCGGGCTCGCCCGAACCCTCACGTGGCGTCAGAGTAGGGTCCGGTGCGTCCGCACCGCCCTGCCGCCCCGGAGGAGGACCGTTGCGCCTGCACGTGGTCTACGGCACGGGGGCGAGCCCCGACGGCCGCTCGCTGGCGACCTTCTGCACCGCATTGGACGCGGCCCGCGGCGCGGGTCTCGTCGGCGACGCCGTCTTCCTGACCGACGGCCCGCTGCCCCTGGACCGGGTGCGCGCGGTCGACGCGCGCGGCGTGGTGCGGCCGGCGGTGCCGTCGCGCGGCCGGCGCGCGGCCGCGGCGGTGCTGGACGTCCCGGGCCGCGGCGGCTGGGACGAGGAGGACGTGGTCCTGCTCGCCGACGACGGCTGGGACTGGCGGCGCGAGGCGCTGGTGGCGGTCGCCGTCGCGGCGCAGCACCACCCCGGCGCCTACCTCCTCCCGGGCGGCGGGCAGCGGTCGCCGGGGCAGGAGCGGGTGCGGTGGGTGGAGCGCCCCGGGGCCCCGGGGGCCTTCGCGGCGCGGGTGCGCGAGCTGCGGCGGGACCGCCGCAGCCTCCTGCCGCTGCGCTCGGGCGAGCGGGCCCGGGCGCGCGGCGTGGCGTCGGCGCTGCGGCCGCCGCGCCGCCGCCGCCGCGTCCTGACGGCCGTGCCGGCGCTGGCGGTGCCCGCCGGGTCCGCGGTCCAGGACCGCGCGGGGTTCCCGGTCGCGGAGGGCTGAGGGGGCGGTCGATCAGCCGCGCAGGCCGTGCAGCGCGTCGAGGACGGCGTCGGCGCCGGCCAGCTGCTCGGCCAGCCGGTCGCGGCGGTGCTGGAGGTCGGTGAGGACCTCCTGCACGCGCGCGGTGTCGACGGTCCGTTCGTCCCCGGGGCGGGGGTCGAGGAGCGTCAGCAGCCCGCGCATCTCCTCCAGCGAGTACCCGAGCGGCTTGAGGCGGCGGATGAGCAGCATCCGCTGGACGTCGGCCTCGCTGTAGAGGCGGTAGTTGCCCGCGCTGCGCACCGCGCTCAGGAGCCCCTCGTCGTCGTAGTAGCGCACCGTCCGGTGGGACAGGCCCACCCGTTCGGCGACCTCGCCGACCTGCAGCGCGGGGCGGTCCCGGGCGTCCGGCTCGTCGACGGCGGTGTCGGGACGCTCGGGGGACGTGCTCACCCGGGCAGCGTACGGGAGGGGCCGTGGGGGACCCGGTGGGCGACGGCGGTGGACACTACCTTGACGTGAAGGTAACGTTGTGAGTGCCGAACGGACCGGAGCGAGTCCCGCAGGCCCCACGACAACACCCCGCGCAGCGCCGCGCGTCCTGGTGGGCACGACGACGGACCACCAGGGGTGCGCCCGACGTGCCCCGTGACCACGAACGGATGCTGCGTGACCAACCCCGACGTGATGACCGCTCCCGCCCCCCGTCCGCCGAGGGAACGCCCCGCGTGGTTGTCGCCGCGCGTGCTGCGCACCGAGGTCCTGGCGGGCCTCGTCGTGGCGCTGGCGCTGATCCCCGAGGCCATCTCCTTCTCGATCATCGCCGGGGTCGACCCCCGGGTGGGGCTGTTCGCCTCCTTCACGATGGCCGTCTCCATCGCCTTCCTCGGCGGGCGCCCCGCCATGATCTCCGCCGCCACCGGGGCGATCGCCCTCGTCATCGCCCCGGTCTCCCGCGAGCACGGCCTCGACCACCTCATCGCCACCGTCATCCTCGCCGGCGTCATCCAGATCGCCCTCGGCCTGCTCGGGGTCGCCCGGCTGATGCGATTCATCCCGCGCAGCGTGATGGTCGGCTTCGTCAACGCCCTGGCGATCCTGATCTTCACCGCACAGCTTCCCTACCTGCAGGACGTGCCGTGGACGGTCTACGTCGTGGTCGCCGCCGGCATCGCGATCATGGTGTTCCTGCCGAAGCTGACGACCGTCGTCCCCGCGCCCCTGGTCGCCATCGTCGTGCTCACCGGTGCGGTCGTCGGCATGCGGCTGGCCGTACCGGACGTCGGCGACCAGGGGACCCTGCCGGACAGCCTGCCCGCGCTGTTCCTGCCCGACGTGCCGCTGACGCTGGACACCCTGTCGATCATCGCGCCGTTCGCGTTCGCGATGGCCCTGGTCGGGCTCATGGAGTCCCTGATGACGGCCAAGCTGGTCGACGACATCACCGACACGCCCTCGCACAAGACGCGCGAGGCCTGGGGCCAGGGCGCGGCCAACGTCATCACCGGCTTCTTCGGCGGGATGGGCGGCTGCGCGATGATCGGCCAGACGATGATCAACGTGAAGTCCGGGGCCCGCACCCGGCTGTCCACGTTCCTGGCGGGGGCGTTCCTGCTGGTGCTCGTCGTCGGCCTGGGCGACGTCATCGCGACGATCCCGATGGCCGCGCTCGTCGCCGTGATGATCATGGTGGCGGTGGCCACCTTCGACTGGCACTCCGTGCGCCGGGGCACCCTGCGCCGCATGCCGAAGTCGGAGACCGCCGTGATGCTCTCGACCGTCGTGGTGACGGTGTGGACGCACGACCTGGCCTACGGCGTCGTCACCGGTGTCCTGGTCGCCGCCCTGCTGTTCGCCCGCCGGGTCGCCCACCTGGTCGACGTGCGCAGCGTCGTGGAGGACGACGGCACCAAGGTCTACGCGGTGACCGGCTCGCTGTTCTTCGCCTCCAGCAACGACCTCGTCCACCGGTTCGACCACACCGGCGACCCGGAGCGCGTCGTCATCGACCTGTCCGAGGCCCACGTGTGGGACGCCTCGACGGTCGCGTCCCTGGACGCCGTCACGACGAAGTACGAGGCCAAGGGCAAGACCGCGAGGATCGTGGGCCTGGACCCGGCCAGCGCCGCGCGCTACGACCGCCTCGCCGGGCACCTCGCCGGCGGCCACTGAGCCGTCCGCGGGAGGTGCGGCGCTCGCGTACCGTCGTCCCGCCCCGCAGCACGCCACGTCCAGGAGGTCCCCGCAGTGAGCACGAGCCCCGCCGGGCCGGACCCGGCCGGTGCCGCCGACGTCGAGCGCGAGGCCGCCCGGCGCCGCACCACCGCGGTCATCAGCCACCCCGACGCCGGCAAGTCGACGCTCACCGAGGCCCTGGCCCTGCACGCGCACGCCCTGCGCCAAGCCGGTCACGTCCACGGCAAGGGCGGGCGCGCGGGCGTCGTCACCGACTGGCAGGACATGGAGAAGAGCCGCGGCATCTCCATCAGCTCCGCGGTGCTGCAGCTGCACCACCGCGGGCACGTCGTCAACGTCGTGGACACCCCGGGGCACGCCGACTTCTCCGAGGACACCTACCGCGCGCTGACCGCCGTCGACGCCGTCGTCATGCTCGTCGACGCGGCGCGCGGCATGGAGGCGCAGACCCGCAAGCTGTTCGGCGTCTGCCGCCACCGGGGCCTGCCCGTCATCACGGTCGTCAACAAGTGGGACCGCCCGGGGCGGGAGGCGCTGGAGCTGCTCGACGAGGTCGAGGAGGTGACGGGCATGCGCCCCACCCCGCTCACCTGGCCCGTCGGCGTCGCCGGCGACTTCCGCGGACTGCTGGAGCGCGGCAGCGGTGACTACGTCCGCTACACGCGCGCCCCGGGCGGTGCGACCCTCGCCGAGGAGCACCGCTTCCCCGCGGACCGGGCGGAAGCCGCCGAGCCGGACGCCTGGCCGCGGGCGCTGGAGGAGCACGAGCTGCTGCGGGAGATCGGCGCCGACCACGACGAGGCCGAGTTCCTCGCGGGCCGCTCGACGCCGGTGCTGTTCACGGCGGCGGTGGCGAACATCGGCGTGGCGCAGGTCCTCGACGCCCTCGTGGACGTCGCCCCCGCCCCGCACCGCCACGGCACCGCGGACGGGGGAGCGGTCGAGGTCGGCGACCGCTTCACCGCCCAGGTGTTCAAGACGCAGACCGGCATGAACCCCGCCCACCGCGACCGCCTGGCCTTCGCCCGCGTCCGCTCGGGGCGCTTCCGGCGGGGGATGACGGTCACCGACGCCCGCACGGGCCGCCCGCTGGTCCTCAAGCACGTGCAGACGGTGTTCGGCGCCGACCGGCAGACCGTCGACGACGCCTGGCCGGGCGACGTCATCGGGCTCGTCAACGCCAAGCACGTGCGGGTGGGCGACACGCTGCACGACGGGTCCGCGGTGTCCTTCCCGCCGCTGCCGGTGTTCGCGCCCGAGCGCTTCCGCGTCGTCCGTCCCCTGGACCTCGCGCAGGGCAAGCAGTTCCGCCAGGGGCTGGCGGAGCTGGACAGCGAGGGCGTCGTGCGGCTGCTCACCTCCACCCGCCGCGGCGAGGGCGAACCCGTCCTCGCGGCCGTGGGGGACCTGCAGTTCGACGTGGTCCGGCACCGGATGGAGCACGAGTTCCGCTCGCCCGTCGTCCTGGACGAGCTGCCCTACTCCGTCGCCCGCGTCGTGGACGCCGAGGCCGAGCAGCTGCTGCGCGCCGACCGCGCGGCGGAGGTGGCAGCGGCCCGGGACGGCACGCTCTTCGCCCTGTTCAGCGACGTGTGGCGCGTGCGGGCCTTCGCCCGGGCGCACCCGGAGGTGCGCCTGGACGAGCTCGTCGCGACGGACTGACCGGCCCGTCGGCGCCCGCCCTCAGCGGGCGCCGACGCGGCCGATGCGGTCCAGCGCCCCCGGCAGGGGGCGGGTGACCCAGGGCGCGGACTTCATCCGCAGGGCGGGGGACTCCACCAGCCACCAGGAGGCGGCGGCCACGGCGGCCGCGGTGGCGAGCACCACGACGACCACGGCGGCGACCGGCAGGTCCGCGACGGGCGTGCTGACCAGCAGCACGATGACCGGCCAGTGGTAGATGTACACGCCGTAGGACAGGTCCCAGCCCGGGTCCTGGCGCAGCGGCAGCTTCACCACGGCCAGCAGCACGAGGTACGCGAACCCGAGGGCGCCGACCGCGCGGTAGTCCTCGAACAGCGCCAGCCCGCCCACGAGGGACGCGGCGGCCGCGAGGGTCCACGGCCAGGTCATGACGACGTGCCCGGAGAACAGGTGCGCCGCGGCGCCCAGGAGGAAGACGAACGTCAGGCGCAGCAGCAGCTCCTGGGGCACGAGGGTGACCCCGAACTCCTCGGAGATCGTCGCCACCTGCAGCAGCCCCAGCAGCCCCAGGACGAGGACGGGCTTGCGCCGCAGCACCCCGACGACACCGAGCGCGGCGACGATCCCGTAGCACAGGGCCTCGTAGAACAGCGTCCACAGGGCGCCGTTGGCGGTGCCGTCACCGGGGGTGCCGGCGGGCAGGGCCTCGATGTCGAACTGGCGGATCAGCAGCGCCGCGTTGTTCACGGCGTAGTCGAGCGCGGAGCCGTCGCCGCGGTACACGGCCAGCGCCCCACCGCCGTTGAGGACGGAGGCCAGCGGGGCGAACACGGCGGCCGTCAGGACGAGGCAGACGTAGAACGCGGGCGCGATGCGCAGGAAGCGGTGCCACAGGTAGCGGCGCAGCGAGGCCAGCCGCAGGAAGCTGGCGGTGACGAGGAAGCCGCTGACGACGAAGAACCCGTCGACGGCCAGGTCGCCCAGCAGGGTCTCGCCCAGCTGCGGCTGCCAGCCGCGGGCGAGCTGCGTGGTGTGGGTGACCGCGACGGTGGCGGCCAGCAGCAGCCGCAGCATCGTCAGGCTGTTCGACCGCGGGTCGAAGAGGTCGGCCAGCGTGCGGCCGCCCCTCCGCACGGCCAGTGCCGAGGTCGTCGTGGCGGTGGGCCCGAGGCCCGTGCGCGCCGACGTCACCGCGTCGTCCCCGCCGCTGCGAGCGCGCACGACCGGGCGCGACTGACCTTCTCCCACGTGACCCCCCCGGGCTCGTCGTCGGGCGAGTCCCGACCCTACCGTTACGTGACGGTAGATTTCCGAGCGCGGGGCGGCAAGGTGCCGGCCGGTGAACGTCCGCGGTGATCTCGGTGACGTTCCGTGGAGGGTCTGTGTCACCGTGACGTGACGGTAGAGTCTCGCGTCGGCCGGGCGGCGGACCCCTCCCCAGAGGTCGCTGACCGGTCACCCTCCGTCTCGACAGCGCAGCGCCGCGCCGCGGTGGACGGTCCACCACCCACCCAGCAGGGGTCGCCCGCGGCCCCGCGAGCAGGAACGGCGGACAGCGCCCGTGACCAACCCGGAAGTGATGACCGCGCCGGCTCCACCCGTTCGGAGCAACCGGCCGGCGTGGCTGTCGCCGCGCGTGCTGCGCACCGAGGTCCTGGCCGGCCTCGTCGTGGCGCTGGCGCTGATCCCCGAGGCCATCTCCTTCTCGATCATCGCCGGGGTCGACCCCCGGGTGGGGCTGTTCGCCTCCTTCACGATGGCCGTCTCCATCGCCTTCCTCGGCGGGCGCCCCGCCATGATCTCCGCCGCCACCGGGGCCGTCGCGCTCGTCGTGGCCCCCCTGGTGCGCGAGCACGGCCTCGACCACCTCATCGCCACCGTCATCCTCGCCGGCGTCATCCAGATCGCCCTCGGCCTGCTCGGGGTCGCCCGGCTGATGCGGTTCATCCCGCGCAGCGTGATGGTCGGCTTCGTCAACGCCCTGGCGATCCTGATCTTCACCGCACAGCTTCCCTACCTGCAGGACGTGCCGTGGACGGTCTACGCGATGGTCGTCGCCGGTATCGCGATCATGGTGTTCCTGCCGAAGCTGACGACGGTGGTGCCCGCGCCGCTGGTCGCCATCGTGCTGCTGACGGGCCTGACGGTCCTGGCCGGGCTCGTCCTGCCGGACGTGGCCGACCAGGGCGAGCTGCCCGACAGCCTGCCGTCGCTCGTGTGGCCGGACGTCCCGCTGACCCTGGACACCCTGTCGATCATCGGCCCCTACGCGCTGGGGGTGGCGCTCGTCGGGCTCATGGAGTCGCTGATGACGGCCAAGCTCGTCGACGACATCACCGACACCCGCTCGCACAAGACCCGCGAGGCTTGGGGGCAGGGCGCGGCCAACGTCATCACCGGCTTCTTCGGCGGGATGGGCGGCTGCGCGATGATCGGCCAGACGATGATCAACGTGAGGTCCGGCGCGCGCACCCGGCTGTCGACCTTCCTGGCGGGGGCGTTCCTGCTGGTGCTCGTCGTCGGCCTCGGCGACGTCGTGGGGATCATCCCGATGGCCGCCCTGGTGGCCGTCATGGTGATGGTCTCGGTGGGGACCTTCGACTGGCACTCGGTGCGCCCGGCGACGCTGCGCCGCATGCCGCGCAGCGAGACGGCCGTCATGCTTTCGACGGTCGTGGTGACGGTGTGGACGCACAACCTGGCCTACGGCGTCATCGTCGGCGTGCTCGTCGCCGCGCTGCTGTTCGCCCGCCGGGTCGCGCACCTCGTCGAGGTCACCAGCGCGGTCGACGCGGCCGGGGTGAAGACCTACACGGTGACCGGCTCGCTGTTCTTCGCCTCCAGCAACGACCTCGTCCACCAGTTCGACTACGCCGGCGACCCGCACGAGGTCGTCGTCGACCTCTCGCAGGCGCACGTGTGGGACGCCTCCACGGTCGCCGCGCTGGACGCGGTCACGACCAAGTACGCGGCCAAGGGCAAGACCGCCCGCATCGAGGGACTGAACGCCGCCAGCGCCGAGCGCTACGAGCGCCTGGCCGGGCACCTGTCCACGCACTGACCCCGCGGGGCGCGGCGGGGCCTCAGGCCCCGCCGCGCCCGTTCGGGTCGGCCGGCACCACGGTGACGCGCACCTGCGCCGCCTCGGCGACCTCGCGCGCGTGGTCCTCGGCCGCGGTGCGGGCACTGGCCCGGCGCTCGTCGTCCAGGTCCCGCTCGAAGCGGTGGCCGATGAACAGCGAGCACAGCGGCAGCAGCACGTAGAGGACCTGCGGCTGCAGCAGGGCGCCGGTCAGCACGGCGTTGGCGAACAGGCCCGACCACGCCAGCGTGGGCGAGGGGGAGCGCCGGGCGATCGCCAGCACCGCGAACACGGTGAACAGGACCGTGGCGGGGATGCCGTACTCCAGGACGAGCTTGGCGATCCCGGAGAAGTTGATGGGCAGCCCGGTCGCGCCGAAGATCTGGTCGGCCAGCTGGTCGGCCCAGCCGGCGCCGGCGCCCCACAGCGTGGTGAGCGGGTCGGTGGCCCACGTGCCGAGGATCTGCTCGTACGGCTGCACGAAGCGCAGGCTGCCGCTGGAGTTGTCCACGGACGCCTCGTCGGTGCGCGAGGCGATGATGGTCCCGAACGGCGTGGCCAGCGCCACGAGCCCGCCGACGACCGCGGCCACGACGATGCGCGCCGTCCACACCCCGCCGCGGCGCAGCGCCAGCAGCGCCACGCCGAAGGCGACGTACAGCAGCCCGGTGCCGGAGATGCAGCAGATCATCGCGGTGCCCAGGACGACGGCGCGCAGCAGGCTGGCGCGGCGCACGAGGCTGGACAGCAGCGCCAGCGCGAGGAACTGGGCGAAGATCGACGGCTCGAGGAAGACGAAGGCGTTGGCCCGGTAGACCGAGGCGCCGTACTCGATCGGGTTGGACGTGTTGTAGCCGAGGAACAGGAAGCTCGACGGCACCCAGCTGAGCAGGTAGTCGCGGTAGCCCCAGACCCCGGCGACCTGCGCGAGCGTCTGCGCGATGCCGATGCCGGCGAAGACGAGCATGAGCGCCTCGAACCGGGCCAGGACGCGCGGGTACAGGTGCTGGCGCGCGGGGTGGAGGGTGAAGGCGAACGCCACCCAGATGACCGGCAGGTAGACCAGCGACGTGACGGCGCCGACGCCCTCGCGCACCAGGACGATCCCGGCGGCCAAGAAGCAGGCCGCCATCGCCACGACGAACACCCGCATCGCGGGCGCGTTCTCCACGACGTCGCCGTGGTAGAGCAGGAAGGCGATCCCGGCGATCGTCACCAGGACGCTGACCGACAGCAGCGGACCCACGGGCACGGCGAAGCGCTGCAGCACTGTGATCGACAGCAGGATGGCCGTGATGACCGCCATGACCCGCCGGTCGGCGACGGTGCTGGCGCGCAGGCCGCCGTCGGCGTCGTCCGCGGTGGGCTCGACGGGGACGGCGGCGGGGTCGGCGCTGGGCCTCTTCGGGGCGATCGGCACGCGGCTGCTCCGGTGGTCGGTCCGTGGGTCCCGGCGGACGGGTGGTCGGGTGCGGACGAGCGGGTGGAGATCGGGTGCACGCTGGTCGCGGGCCTCGCCGCCGGCCGTCCTCGCGTGCCATCGTAGGTGCGCCGCGGGGCCCCGGCGGGGTCCTGGACGGAACCCCCACCGGAACGATCCACGGTGCGTGACCGCACCACCCGATCGGCGTCACGACTGGCTGCTCCGAGCGGGTCACTCTGCGCGTCCGGGGGGTTCGTCGTGGCCCGGGGCGCGGTCCCCGGTGGGATGATGACGCGGGACCGTCCGTCGACACCGGGCGGACGGCAGGGTGCTCGTGCACCCGGGGGGGACCAGAGGGAGAGGCCTGTGGCGGAGACGCGGATGGGACCGGAACGGCACGGCACGGGCGTCTGGGGCGCCGTGTTCCGGCACCGCTGGAAGGTGCTGGCCGTGGCCGTCGTGCTGGCGCTCGCCGGCTACTTCGGCGCGGGGGCCCTGCTGACGCCGAGCTACACGGCGACGGCGACGATCACCTTGTCGAAGGACCGCCCGTTCGACCCGACGGCGTCGGGCAACCAGGGCGCGCAGCTGGGCGACCCGACCCGGTGGGCCTCGCTGCAGGCGGCCATCGTGGAGTCCAGCACCGTGCTGAGCGCCGCGCAGAGCCCCGTCGAGGTGCCGGCCACGGCCGACGAGCCCGCCACGACCGTGCAGGTGCCCGTCTCCGAGGCGGACGACTTCCGCGCCGGCCTGACGGTCGAGGCGCAGACGGAGACGAACCAGGTGTTCGTCACCGCGACCGGCACCACCCCGCAGAACGCGGCCGACACCGCCGACGCCATCGCCTACGCCTACCAGGCGCAGGTCCTGGCGCAGGTCACCGCGGCGCGCGACGCGGCCCTGGCGACCGTGCCGGAGACGACCGCCGCGACCGACGCGGCGACGGCCGCCTCCAACGCCCAGCAGGTCCAGCAGATCAACCTGGCGGCCTCCTCCTACGGCTCCGGCGTCGCGAGCATCGACTCCGCCCGCGTGCCCACGTCGCCGTCGCCGCCGTACCCGTGGCAGCTCGGCCTCGTCGGCGGGGTGGTGGGCCTGCTGGCCGCCGCCGGCGCCGTCGCCTGGGGCGCGCACCTGAAGCAGCGCGTCACGGCCCCGCCGCTGACGGGCGTGGCCGAGCTGGCGCGCTGGGGCTCGCTGCCCACGCCGCGCTCGCTGACCGACCCGCTGAGCGGGCCCAGCCGCAGCGCGGGCGTGGTCCTGGTCGGCCTGCAGCACCTCGGCCACCTGCGCACCCCGCGCCTGGAGGTCGGCTCGGTGCTCGTCACGGCCGTCTCCGGCAGCGCGGGCGCCCTGGCCACCGGCCTGGCGGCCTCGGCCGCCCGCGCCGGGCGCCGCGTCGTCCTCGTGGACGCCGACGAGCAGGGCAGCCGCCTGGCCCCCTTCGGCGCCCCGGTCGAGGACGGGCTGGCGCAGACCCTGCCCGAGCGGCGCTGGGGCGACGAGGTCCGCCCGTGGGTCATCGGCGGCGGCGCCGTCGTCGGGGTGCTCCCGCTGGACGCCCGCTCGCTGCAGCCGCACGTCGTGGGCGCGGGGGTGCGCACCCTCGTCGAGGCCGGCTACCTGGTCATCTTCGTGGGCGGTTCGGTCGTCTCCAGCCCGGTGGCGTTCGCCGTCGCCGGTGAGGTCGACGCCGTGCTCGTGCAGGTGGAGGCCGACCCGCGCGCCGAGGTCGTCAGCAAGACGCTGGCCCAGCTGTCCATCGCCGCCCCGGCCGTGGTCGCGCAGGTCGTCGTCGGGGACACCTCGGGCGGCGCGGGCGGCGACGTCCGGCCCCCGCAGGGCTCCTCGGCCCGCCCGGTGGTCTCCCCCCAGCCCGACCCCGAGGTCGCGGCCTCCCGGCGCGGCTGACACCCGCCCGGACGACGCTCCGCACGGCACCGCACGACGACGGCGCCCCACCCGCGAGGGTGGGGC